>JASLAV010000976.1 GCA_030146905.1 Lentzea sp.
GAGTCGAACTCGTGCGGCGCGCCGGGGTGCAGGTGGAACTCCACCGGCACCCCCGCCCGGCTGAGCTTCACCGCGTAGGCCATGTCCTCGTCGCGGAACACGTCGAGCTGGCCGACCTCGATGTACGCCGGTGGCAAACCGGTCGCGTCTTCGAGCCGTGCCGGTGCCGCGGTGGCAGGGACGTCGGGTCCGCCGGCGGCGTCGCCGAGCAGCGCGGGCCACGCGGTGAGGTTGTCGTCGTAGGACCACAGCGCGTAGGGCGCGACGTGCGGGTCGACCTCGGTGGTGCGGTCGTCGAGCATCGGCATGATGAGGACCTGCCGGGCGATCGCGGGGCCACCGCGGTCACGGGCGAGGATCGACAGCGCCGCGGCCATGCCACCGCCCGCGCTGTCGCCCATCACGCCGATCCGGGCGCGGTCGACACCCAGCTCCGCCGCGTGGTCGTGCAGCCAGAGCAGCGCGACGTAGGCGTCTTCGACGGGCGTCGGGAACGGGTGCTCGGGCGCGCGGCGGTACTCGACGGACAGCATCGGCACGCCGCTGGCGGACACGTAGCGGGAGACCGGTCCGTCGAACAGGTCGATGTGGCCGAGGATGTACCCGCCGCCGTGGAAGAACACCACCGCGGAACCCGGCGCCGCGCCGTCCTTCACGTACCAGCGTACCTTGATCCGCACGCCGTCGTGCGCCGTCACCTCGTACTCGCTCGTCGTCACGTCCGCGGGGATCGGCTGGGCCGTCCCGGCGGCGCCGATGATCGGCTCCCACATGGCCCGGCGCGCCTCGACGTCGCCCACGGCCGGCGGGGTGGCGTCCGCCATCGCGCCGGCCATCGGGGCCAGCGCGGTGGCGATCTCGGGATCCAGCCCGAGTGACATGGTCTTCTCCTCTCGGGTGGGGTGTCAGACGCCGGAGACGAGGAAGACGACCTTGCCGCGGACCGCGCCCGACGCGGCACGGGCGTGGATCGACGGCAGCTCGGTCAGCGGCACGCGCTCGGCCACGTCGACCCGCAGGTCGCCGGAGTCGACCAGCGCCACGAGCTTCGCCAGCTGCTCCGCGTCGCTGTGGACGTAGAGGTCGACGCCGCGCACGTTGCGCGCCTCGTCGGTCGGTGCGGGCATCCAGATCGTCGTGTTGACGACGGCGCCGCCGGGGCGGACCAGCGTGACCAGCTCGGCGAGGACCGCCGGGTCCACGGGTGCGAGGTTGAGCACCAGGTCGACCGGGTCGGTCACCGCCGTGAGCACGCTGGTGGTGGTGTGGTCGACGACCTCGTCGGCGCCCGCGGTCCGCACGGCCTCGGCGCTGCGCGGGCTGGCGGTGGCGATCACGTGCGCACCGGCCTCCTTCGCCAGCTGGACGGCATAGCCGCCGACCGGTCCGCCCGCGCCGTTGACCAGCACGCGCTGCCCGGCCTTCAGCTGACCGTGCTCGAAGAGCGCCTGGTAGGCGGTGAGGCCCACCAGCGGCAACGCGGCTGCGTCGGCCAGCGGGACGCCCTTGGGCGCCGGGGTCAGGGCGGCCGCCGGTGCGATCACGTACTCGGCAGCGGCGCCGGGCTTGGTCATCGGCAGGAAGCCGACGACCTCGTCACCGACCGAGAGGCCTTCGACGCCCTCGCCGAGCGCGTCGACCGTGCCGGCGACGTCGAGGCCGGGGGTGTGCGGCAGCTCGACCGGGATCGGGCCCTGCATGACGCCCAGGCGGATGTTGCCCTCGACGGGGTTGAACGTGGTGGCCGCGACGCGGACCAGGACCTCACCGGCCGCGGGGACCGGCTGCTCGACGTCCTCGTGGCGCAGGACCTCGGGGCCGCCGAACTCGTGGAAACGCACTGCCTTCATGGTGGCTCTCCCTTGATGTTGCTTCGAACTCGAAGCATCTGGAACTGAGGTTAGACCTGCTTCGAATTCGAAGCAAAGTGACGTGCGGCACGTCGTGGCTTCACGTCAGCGGGGAGGGCCGAGCAGGACGTTGCCGGAGATCTCGGCTGCCTCCGCGAGCAGCGACAGCGGGATCTCGAACCCGTCGGGACGCGGTTCGCGCAGGTCGCGGCCAGCGTGGCGGAACATCTTCTCCAGGCCGCCCGGCGTCGAGATGAGCAGCAGGTCGGCCCGCTCGGAGGTGATGCGGTAGGAGTGCGGGATGCGGCGGGGCAGGAAGACGATCCCGCCCTCGCGCAGTTCGTGCTCCTCGTCGCCCGCCCACACCAGCGCCGAGCCGGACAGCAGGAGGAAGACCTCGTCCTCGTTGTTGTGCATGTGCCACGGCGGCGCCTCGCCGAGGCCGGCGTCGAAGCGCCCGACGGTCAGCTGCCCGCCGGTGGCCTCGGCGTCGAGCAGGACGCTGAAGACGCTCCCGCCGATCCATTCCAGTTGTTGCTGGTCTTCCCGCTGGGCGAGGTGGGGGATGCTCAAGGTCGTCCTCGGTGTCGGTGGGACGGCGGTACCGTCCTCCTGCACACAGACCCTTGTTCGTTCCCCTGTCCGGCCGCCATGTCCGGCGGTGTCCACTCGTGCCCGGCGCTGCCCGGTGGTCCTTCGAATTCGAAGCAGTAAACTGGTGCCATGGCCGACTCACCGCCGTCGCTCGACCCCGTCCAGCTCGGTGCCTACTTCACCCTCGTCGAGGTGACCAGCCTGCTGCGCCACGCGGTCGAGCAGCAGCTCAAGGAGGCGGGCGATCTCAGCTACGTGCAGTTCCAGCTGCTGGCGCGGCTCGGCGACTCGCCGACGGGCAGCCACCGCATGACCGACTTGGCCGACGGCGTCGTCTACAGCCGCAGCGGCCTCACCTACCAGGTCGGGTTGCTGGAGAAGGCGGGCCTGGTCGAGCGCACGCCTTCCGCCGACGACGAGCGGAGCGTCACGGTCACCATCACCGACGCCGGACGAACGAGGCTCGCGGCCGTGCTGCCGGGGCACGTCGAGGTCGTCAGCGGCCTGCTCTTCGAACCGCTCTCCCGTGCCGACGTCACCGCCCTCGCCGGTCTGCTGGCGCCGGTGCGCGACCACATGCGGTCCATCCCGCCGCGTTCGGCGGCGCCGCGCCGCCGCAAGGGCTGACGTCACCGCGCTAGGGCGTGTCCCGTGGGTCCGTTCGATGAGAGTCACGGTCGAGCGTCCCGGAGGCGGTGCCGCCGCGGCGCCCTCATACCGGGCGTATTCCGGTGGTGCGGCGGTGCCGTCTCCGGGGCCCTCGGCCGCGACTTTCGCGGACGAGACTCACGGGACACGCCCTAGGAGGTGCTCGACGAGGCGCTCCTTGGCCAGGGCCAGGTGACGCCGATAGGTGCCGTAGGGCACGCCCAGCCGTCGTGCGGTCGCCTTGTGCGTGCCGGAACCGGAGATGTAGGTGGCCGTGAGGGCGTCGTGCGCCTTCACGCCCGCGGGGTCGACCCGCAGTGCGTCGAGAGCGGTCGTGATGACGGCACGCAGGTCCGCCACGGGATCGGCCGACCCCTGAGGCACGAGGTGCGACTGGAGCAGGACGCTGGTCGCGAACTCGCGGGGAGCGCGCCACGTGCGCAGCGCTTCGAGCACGCCTGCCTCGAACGCCTTGCGCGGCAAGGGGTCCGGTGCGCCGGGTGCCCACGCGGCCACGGGCTCGGCGGCACGGGCCCTGTCCCGCACCCACTGCTCCACCGGCTGCCGGCGCCAGTCCCTGCCGAAGACGTGCTGGGTGGTTCCACCGGTCTCGACCGCCACGACCTCGTGCAGCCCGGCGGCGGTGAGGTGGGGCCGCCACCGTTGCGCGTCCTGGAAGACGGTGAAGGTCACCGCCCGTCCGCGGGCCCGCATCTCGTCCGCGACGGTCCGCCGGCCGATG
>JASLAV010001093.1 GCA_030146905.1 Lentzea sp.
GCGCACGGGCGGAGATTAGACCGACCGGCGCAGCGCGGCGGTGAGTTGAGGCGACGCCGTGTCGCGGTTCACCACATCGTGATCACCCGCGGCACGACCGATCCGGTGCCGCGATCCCGTCGCGGGGATCGGCCGGTCCCCACGATGGGATCGCGGCACCGGAACGGTCGTGTCGCGGGTGATCACGATGTGGTGAACCGCGACATGGCGTCGCCTCAACTCGCCGCCGCGCTGCGCCGGTCGGTCTAATCTCCGCCCGTGAGCACGAGGCTGACCCCCATGCAGAAGGCGGTGGTGGCTGCCGGGCGCCCGTTGCCGCAGATCGCCGACCCGCTGGAGGTCGAGCTGCGGGTCAGCGCGTTCGCGGGGCTGTTCGCCCGCAACGAGGAGTTCTGGGAGGTCGTCGTCGGGCACCTCAGGGAGGTGCCGAGCCGGCGCAGCGCGGCGTTGCTGACGGCTCTCGGGCACCTGTTGCCGGACGTGCCGGGGCAGCAGGCCAGGGAAGCGGCACTGCGCCAGCGCGCGCCGGGGTGGGACCTCGCGGCGCTGACGTTCGGCGAGTGCTGGATCGGGGACCGGTCGATCGACGCGGGTTACCTGGCGCTGCTGTGCAGCTATGCCTACGGCGACGAGCGGCACGCGATGGTCTTCATGATCGACGAGATCAGCGGCAGCCTCACGCGGCACGCGTTCCTCACGCGGCGGGTCGAGGAGGCGCTGGAGCGGCTGACGCACCAGGTGCGGCTGGAGCCGATCACGCCGGAGGCCGCGCACTGGCTGCTCAGCCGCAGCTACGACCGGTTCGAGCGGCGGCCGGGACTTGGCGTGAGCGAGGACGTGCACCAGACGCGGTTGCTGGTCCGGCGGCGGATCGCCCTCGCGATGCGGCTGGATCAGGTCGGCACGAAGGCGGGCAGCACCGCGTCGACCTCGTAGCCGCCGTCGTCCGTCGGACCCGCGGTGAGCGTGCCGCCGACCATCTCCACCCGGCCGCGCAGCCCCAGCAGGCCCGTGCCGGAACGAGCCGGCGTGGTGTCCGGCGTGGACGGAGGGGCCGTGTTGCGGATGAGGGCGCGGACGCTGCTCGGTCCGCAGTGGATGGTGATCTCGGTGTGGGCGCCGGGTGCGTGCTTGTGCACGTTGGTCAGCGACTCCTGGACGACGCGGTACATCGTGCGGCGGACGGCGGGGGAGATGATGTCGGTGTTGCCGTGTTCGGTCAGCGTGATCTCCAGGCCGGTGGCCGCGGAGTCGGCGACGAGGCTGGACAGGCGGTCGGGCAGCACGTCGGGGATGCGGGCGGTGCGGCCGGAGCGCAGCACGCCGACCAGGTCGCGCATCTCGGCCAGCGCCTGGCGGCCCGCGGTGCGCAGTTCCTCGGACGCCTCGCGCACGCCGTCGTCCTTCGCCGCCATCCGCAACGCGCCGGCGTGCAGCACCATCAGGTTAAGGCGGTGCGTGACCACGTCGTGCATCTCGAAGGCGAGCCTGGCGCGTTCGTCGGCGCGGGCCCGTTCGGCCAGCAGCTCGCGTTCCCGTTCCGCCTGACCGGCCAGCGACCTCGCGAGGCGGCGCCGGGCGTCCAGGTAGAGGCAGGCGAGCCCGGCCACCGCGGCGGCGCCGAGGACGAGCGGCCACGTGGCGGTCTCGGGGAAGGCGACCACCTGGCCGGACTCGTGCCACGACCCCGGTGCAGCCACGAGCAGCACCGGCACCAGGTCTCCCGCCCGCGTCACGCGGGTGACGATACTGCCGGTTTTGTGCTCCGGATCACCTACTGGAGCAGGGGATTGTCCCTACTTTCGCAGGTGGCGGCCGGGTGGTGTTCCGCCTGCCGGACGCCGACGTCCGGTGGTCGTGTCGAGGGCTCAGAACGGGCGGTAGCAGTCGAACGTCTCGATCGAGCTGATCAGTCCGTCGCGCGTCTCGACGAACTGTGCGATGTGCGCGGTGATCTCGTCGCCGTTGCGCAGCACACCGGTCCAGGTCAGGCGGAGGATCGCGGTGTCACCGGCGGCCAGCGCCGAGTGCACGTCGTACCTCTGGCTCGACAGCAGCGCCGCGCCCTTCTCCGACGCCGCGAGCATCTCGTCCAGTGTGGTGCGGGCGCCGTTGGGCTTGACCAGGTTCGGGTGCTCGACGGTCACCGCGTCGGAGGTGAAGTGCTCGCGCAACTCCTGACCGGAGATCCCGGCTTCGAGCGCGCGGTGCAGGGAGGTGGCGGCGGTGATCGGGTCCATGTCCACAACCCTAGTTGTACAACATTGGTTGTCAATGTGAGGATGGGAGCCGTGGACTTGATGGACCTCGACCTCGCGACCCTCGCGCACTTGGCGGGCAGCTCCGCGAACGACGCGATCCTGCGGCAGCTGCACGAGATCGGGCACAAGGGCGTCCGCGTCTCGCACGGGTACGTGATCCAGCACCTGGTCGAGGGAGCGCCGACCGTGTCCGAACTGGGCGAGCTGCTCGGCGTCACCCAGCAGGCCGCCTCCAAGCAGCTCCTCGAACTGGAACGCCTCGGCTACGTCGCGCGCGTGCCGGACCGCGCGGACAGCCGGATCCGGCGCGCGGAGCTGACCGGGCGCGGCCGGCGGCTGGTCGACGACAGCCGCCGGTTGAGACGTCAGCTGGACGTGCACGGTGACGACGCGGCGAAACGGGCCCTCGTCCGGTTGCTCGACGCGACCGGTGGTGTCGAGAGGGTGCTGAAGCGCCGGGTCCTGCCGGGCGACTAGGACGAAGGCATCGACGAGATCGCGAACGTGTGCCGGTGCGGTACGCGCGCTTCCGCGTCCGCCAGGCCATAAAGTCGGCATCGGCCTGGAGGTGAGGTAGCCGGGGTCGCCGGCGCAGGAGGATCCCGTGCTGGCGCTGTCGGTGCTGTTGCTGGTGGCCGTGCTGGTCTGCGCGGTCGTCAGGCCGTGGGGCTGGCCGGAGGCGGTCGTGGCGGTGCCCGCGGCGGTTCTCGTCGTGCTGGTGGGCGCGCTGCCCGCCGGCCACGCCGTGGACGAGGCGGTGCGGCTGGGACCAGTGATCGGGTTCTTGACCGCCATTCTCGTGCTCGCCCAGCTCTGTGACGACGAGGGGCTCTTCCACGCCTGCGGCACCTGGATGGCGCGGGCGTCCGGCGGCAGGCCGCGCACGTTGCTGGGCGGCGTGTTCGTCACGGCGTCGGTGACCACGGCGGTGCTCAGTCTCGATGCGACGGTCGTGCTGCTCACCCCGGTCGTGTTCGCGACGGCCGCGCAGCTGGGCATCAGGCCGAAGCCGCACGTCTACGCGTGCACGCACCTGTCCAACAGCGCGTCGCTGCTGCTGCCGGTGTCGAACCTGACGAACCTGCTGGCGTTCGCGTCCAGCGGGCTGAGCTTCACGCGGTTCGCCGCGCTGATGGCGTTGCCGTGGCTGGTCGCGATCCTGGCCGAGTACGTGGTGTTCCGCCGGTTCTTCCGCACCGACCTCGACGCACCGGTCCACTCGCCCGAGACCACGCCGCCGCAGGAGCTGCCGGTGTTCGCGCTGGCCGTGGTGGGGCTGACGCTGGTGGGTTTCGTGGTCGCGTCGGCCACCGGGATCGACCCGGCGTGGGCGGCGTGCGCGGGTGCGGTGACCATGGCGGTCCGTGCACTCGTGAGACGGCGTACGACCGTGTTCAAGGTGGTGCGGGCGGCGTCGTTGCCCTTCCTCGCGTTCGTCCTGGGCCTCGGCGTGGTGGTGCGGGCGGTCGTCGACAACGGGCTCGACGACCTCCTCCGGCACGTCATCCCCGGCGGCAACGGCCTGTGGGCGTTGCTCGGGGTCGCCGCGGTCGCCGCCGTGCTGGCCAACGTCATCAACAACCTGCCCGCGGTGCTGGTGCTGCTGCCGCTGGTCACGCCGTTCGGGTCCGGTGCGGTGCTGGCGGTGCTGCTGGGCGTGAACCTCGGCCCGAACCTCACCTACGCCGGGTCGCTCGCCACGTTGCTGTGGCGGCGGATCGTGCACGACCACGACACCGAGGTGAACCTGCCGGAGTTCACCAAGCTGGGTCTGCTCGCCGTACCCGCCACCCTGGTGGGCGCTGTGGTGGCACTGTGGGCCTCCCTGCACGTGATCGGAGGATGACCATGACGGTGGTCGTGTGGATCGCCGACGACACCTGGCAGGACTGCGTCGACGCGGCC
>JASLAV010001217.1 GCA_030146905.1 Lentzea sp.
GTAGGACTCGTCGAGGTGGAACGTGCCCGCGAACGCGAGCCGCGGGTCCACACCGGACTTCAGCTCCGGCAGCCTGCGCAGCAACATGTTGATCTTCAGCTGGCAGCCGGGGGCGTCGTGGACCTCCTTGCCCCGCAAGCGTCCCAGCACCGATGGCGCCACATTGGACAGCACGAAACGGGCGTCCACGGACGTGTCGTCGTAGCTCACGGACGCCGTCTTCCCGTCCGACTCGATCGACGTCACCTCGGCGCCGCACACGATCCGGGCACCGGCCTCGCGCGCGACCCGTTCCAGCTCGGCGGTGACCGCGCCCATGCCACCGACGGGAACCCTCCACTCCCCCGTCCCGTTGCCGATCACGTGGTAGAGGAAGCACTTGTTGGCGCGCAACGAGTGCAGCGACGAGTGCGTGCCGATCAACGCGTCGGTGGCGACGACACCGCGCACCAGGTTGTTGTCGAACAACTCCTGCAGCGTCGCGCCGATCGGGCGTTCGAAGACCTGGTCCCACACCCTGCCGCGCGCCACCGCGTCGACGTGCGCGCGCAGGTGGTCGCGCGACACCAGCGGTTCCAGCAGGGTCGGAGCCAGCGCGGCGGCCATCAGTTCCAGGTCGGCGTACCAGCGCTGCCACCGGTCCCAGTCGTCGAGCGACCCGCAGACGGCCTCGAACGACCGCACGGTCGCCTCACCGGGCGTGCGTTCGACCAGGAGCCCGGTCCCGCCGTGCGGCGCGTACGACGACGCGGCGCGCGACCGCAGCGCCAGGTTCAGGCCGAGGTCCGACACGATCCGGCCCGGCAGCAGCGAGACGAGGTAGGAGAAGCGGGAGAGCCGGGCGTCGACGCCTTCCCAGGGTGACGCGCTCACCGCCGCGCCGCCGACGTGCGGGAGCTTCTCCAGCACCCTGACCGACTTCCCCGCACGGGCGAGGTACGCGGCCGCCACGAGCCCGTTGTGGCCGCCTCCCACGATCACGACGTCGTCCATGCCCCGAGATCCCTCCCACGTAGCCTGGTCGGTGGGGAACATAGCGGTCCGAAGGAGATGTGCACATGGGCCGAGTGACGGTGCGCCGAGCGGTCGAACGGGTGTCGCCGAGCGGTCGGCGGCGCAAGGTCGACGCGCTCGCCGCCGAGGAACCTCTGG
This sequence comes from Lentzea sp., assembly GCA_030146905.1. The sequence goes on from JASLAV010001217.1 coordinate 1,153, forward strand.
AGCTGCGGGTCAACGGGAAGGCGTTGGCCGTCACGATGCGCACGCCGGGCAAGGACGTGGAGCTCGCGCACGGCTTCCTGCTCAGCGAAGGCGTGATCTCCTCGTCGGAGGACATCTCGATCGCCCGGTTCTGCGAGGGCACCGGGCCGGACGGGATGAACACCTACAACGTGCTGGACATCGCGCTGGCCGACGGTGTGCCGCCGCCGGACACCGGGGTGGAGCGGAACTTCTACACCACCTCGTCGTGCGGGGTGTGCGGGAAGGCCGCGCTGGACGCGGTGAAGCTCAAGACGCGCTACTCCCCCGCCCTGGACGAGGTGCGGGTCACACCGGAGGCGCTCACGACGTTCCCGGACGCGTTGCGGGAACGGCAGAAGGTCTTCGAGAGCACCGGCGGGCTGCACGCGGCGGGGCTCTTCGTGAACGGCGAGCTGCTCGTCGTGCGCGAGGACGTCGGCCGGCACAACGCCGTCGACAAGGTGCTGGGCTGGGCGGTGCTGCAGAACCTCGTGCCGTTGCGCGGCGCGGTGCTGATGGTCTCGGGACGGGCGTCGTTCGAGCTGGTGCAGAAGGCCGCGATGGCCGGGATCCCGGTGCTCGCCGCGGTGTCCGCGCCGTCGTCGCTGGCCGTCGAGCTCGCCGAGGAGCAGGGCATGACGCTCGTCGGGTTCCTGCGCGGCGACTCGATGAACGTCTACACCGGTGGGGAGCGGGTGCTTGAGACCGCTTGACGGCGTCGTGGTGGTGAGCCTGGAGCAGGCCGTCGCCGTGCCGTACGCGACACGGCTGCTGGCCGACCTGGGCGCGCGGGTCATCAAGGTCGAACGACCGGGGACCGGCGACTTCGCCCGCCACTACGACTCGTCCTGCGGCGAGGTCTCGTCGTACTTCGCGTGGACGAACGCCGGCAAGGAGTCGGTGTCGCTCGACATCAACCACCCCGACGGCCGCGAGGTGCTGCAACGGCTCGCCGACCGCGCCGACGTGCTGCTGTGCAACCTCTCGCCGCGAGTCTGGCGGCGGCTCGGCCTGGAGCTGCCCGGCACGCTGATCGTCGGTGAGATGTCCGGCTACGGCTGGGACGGCCCGTACGCGGACCGCAAGGCGTTCGACGCGCTGGTGCAGTCCGAGGCGGGGCTGGTGTCGCTGACCGGCGAGGGCGACGTGATGGCCCGCGCCGGCATCTCCGTCGCCGACATCGCGGCCGGTGTCCAGTTGCAGGCGGCGGTGCTCGCGGCGTTGCTGCAACGGGCGAGGACCGGCACCGGCACCCGGTTGCGGCTGTCGCTGTTCGAGGCGATGGCCGAGTGGATGCACCAGCCGGTGCTCTACGCCGCCGGCACGGGCGCCGCGGCCCCGCGGTCGGGCGCGCACCACCCGAGCATCGCGCCGTACGGCCCGGTGGCGTGCGCGGACGGCGCCGTGCACCTCGCCGTGCAGAACGACGGCCAGTGGCAGCGGCTGTGCGGGCTGATCGGGCTCGCGCCGCAGGAGAGGTTCGCCACAGTGACCTCCCGCGTCGAGCACCGCGCGGAGCTGCAGGCACTGCTCGAACAGGCCTTCTCGGACCTCACCGCGGCCGAGCTGCTGACCGCTCTGGACACCGCCGACGTGCCGGCCGCGCTGACCCGTTCCATCACGGAGCTGCCCACCCACCCGCAGCTCGACACGTGGGTTGACGTGCGCGTTCCCGGCGGAACGGTCCGGATGCTGCCGCCGCCGGTGACGGGCTTCGAGTGGTCGCCGGGTGCGGTCCCCTGCCTCGGCGCGCACAATGAGGACGTGCTGAGGTGGCTGGGTTACTCGGATGAGGAACTGTCCTCGTTGCGCGAGCGTTCCGTCCTCTGAAAGGAAACGAGGAACGGTGCCCGCGCGATGAGGTGAGCATGGGGGAACCGAGGTACAGCCGCCGCACCTTACTAGCGGCGATCGGCGTGGTCGTCGCGACAGCCGT
>JASLAV010001277.1 GCA_030146905.1 Lentzea sp.
CCGCACGGCAGGTTCTCGCTGGACGTGGCGTCGGCCGGCGCGATCCTGTCGCCCACCATCTGCACCGCGACCTCGGCGTTCTTCTTCACGAGCTCCGGCAACGACTTGAGCGACACCCGGTGCGGGCTGAACCGGTCGGAGAGCTCGTTGGGCTTGCCGGTGACGAGGTCCGCGAGCAGCGACGCGGCGAACGTGCCGCTGGTCAGGCCCCACTTCATGTAGCCGGTGGCGGTGAACAGCGTGTCGCTGCCCGGCGTGTAGCTGCCGATCATCGGCAGGTGGTCGTAGGACGTCGGGTCCTGCGCCGACCACCGGTGCGTGACCTCCTCGACCTGCCAGTGCTTGCGCGCGAAGTCCTCGAGCCTGCGGAACGGCTCCACCGCGGGCTTGCCGGTCGCGTGGCTCTGGCCGGCGATGATCACCTTGTCCTGGTGCGCGGAGATGGACCAGGACGGGCTGCCGGTGCTGATCGCGAGCGCTTGCGTGGGGTTCGTGACGCGGGCGGCGATGCAGTACGCGCGGGTCAGCTCCAGGCGCGCGAAGTACAGGCCGCGGTCGAGCGTCGGGTAGTGCGTGGCGATCACGACCTGCGAGGCGTTGACGTGACCGTCCTTCGTGGACACTCGCGTGCCGGTCACGTCGAGCACCCTGCTGTGCTCGCGGACCACGCTGCCGTCGCCGTCGACCGCGTCGGCGAGGCCCTGCAGGTACTTCACCGGGTGCAGCGCGATCTGGTCGTCGAGCCGGATCGCCGCGTGCACCTCGAACGGCAGGTCGACGTCCGTGGTGCCGCTGCGCACCGGCAGGCCGACCTGGCGCGCGGTGATCAGCTCGTGGTCGACGTCCCGCACCTCGTCCTCGGTGTAGGCGTAGGTGACGGCGGGGGAGCGGCGCAGGTCGCAGTCGATGCCCTCGGACCTGACCAGCTCGGCCACCCGGGCCACCGCGGCCAGTGAGGCGGTGGCGTAGTCGGTGGCGGCCGCCAAGCCGTGGGTGCTCCGGATCTGCGAGTACACGGTGGCCTGCAGAGCGGTGACCTTGGCGGTGTTGTTGCCGGACACGCCCGAAGCCACGCGGTCGGCCTCCAGCACGACGACATTGAGACCGCGGCGCTTGAGCAGCAGCGCGGTGGTGAGGCCGGTGATGCCGCCGCCGACGACGGCCACGTCGAAGGTGTGCTCGCCGGTCAGCGGAGGACGCGGCTTCGCAGGGATGGCGGTGAGCCAGAGCGACTGGTCGGCGGTGGTCGTCATGGCGGCGGTATACCCACGTCAGGCATGGTTATGCGGCCGCGGGTGCGCCGCCCGGCCCGGCGATCGGGTGCGAACGCGCCCACAAACGGGCGTCCGCAGGGTATGTCGCGCGTTTCGTGGGTATGCGACGTCCATGAGCAAGCACCGTGTTGTCGTTGTCGGTGGCGGTTTCGGCGGGCTGGGCGTCGTGCGCGGGCTGAAGCGCGCGGACGTCGAGGTCACGCTCATCGACCGCACCAACCACCACCTGTTCCAGCCGTTGCTCTACCAGGTGGCGACCGCTCTGCTGCCCGCTGGCGACATCGCGCCCGCGTTCCGCGCGGTCCTGCGCAAGCAGCGCAACGCGCACGTGCTGCTGGGTGAGGTGACCGGCTTCGACACCGCGAACCGGCAGGTCCACGTCGACCTCCCGGACGGGTCGTCGCGCCAGGTCGGGTACGACACCCTGGTCGTGGCCGCCGGGTCGCAGGACAGCTACTTCGGGCACGACGAGTGGGCACAGGTCGCGCCGCCGATGAAGACCCTGGAGCAGGCCGTGACCCTGCGGTCGAGGCTGCTGCGCGCGTTCGAGACGGCGGTGACGGCCGACGACCCCAAGCAGTGGCTGTCGTTCGCGGTGGTCGGGGCCGGACCGACGGGTGTCGAGCTGGTGGGGCAGCTCGCCGACCTGGCCCGCAGGGCGCTGAAGGGCCAGTTCCGCGAGATCGACCCGCGCGACATCCGGATCACGCTGCTCGACGCCGTGCCGCACGTGCTGCCGCCGTTCTCCGAACCGCTGCGGGCGCACGCCAGGAAGAAGCTGGAGAGCCTCGGCGTGACGGTGATGACCGGCGCCATGGTCGAGTCGATCGACTCCGAGGGCCTCACCACGAAGGACGGCGACCGCGTCGAGGCGCGGACGATCATCTGGGCGGCCGGTGTGCAGGCGTCCCCGCTGTCGCGCAAGCTCGCGGAGGCCACCGGTGCCGAGGTCGACCGCAAGGGCAAGATCCTGGTGAACCCCTCCGACTGCTCGGTCACCGAGAACATCTACGCGATCGGCGACATGGTCAACCTGGACAACCTGCCCGGCATCGCGGAGCCCGCGATCCAGGAGGGCCACCACGTCGCCAAGGTGATCAAGGCGAAGCTGGAGGGCAGGACCCACAAGCCGTTCAAGTACCTCGACCTCGGCACGATGGCGACGATCTCGCCCGGCGACGCCGTCGCCGACATCAAGAAGCTGCGGCTCAAGGGCCTCATCGGCAAGGTGGCGTGGGCAGGGGTGCACATCGCGTTCCTGGTCGGCTGGCGCAACCGGATCGCGGTGCTCACCCAGTGGGCGTGGAACATCGTCACCGGGCGCCGCGCGCAGCCGATCATCCTGGAGCCGATGCGCGCGAAAACGGCGAAATAGCAGGCCGACCCGGTTGTGCGCCGGCGGCGCCGGGTAACCACGGACCGTGAACCTGGAGCTGCTGGGCATCTACCTCAACGACCACCTGGCCGGTATGACGGCGGGCACGGAGCTCGCTCGCCGCGTCAGCCGCACGCATCCCGAGCTGCGCGTCCTCGCCGACGACCTGGAGGCCGACCGCAAGGAGCTGCTCGACTTCATGCGCGAGGTCGGTGTCGAGTCGCGTCCGCACAAGGCCGCGATCGGCTGGCTGTCGGAGAAGGCGGGCAGGCTCAAGCTCAACGGCAGGGTGCTGAGCCGCTCGCCGTTGAGCGACGTCCTCGAACTGGAGGGGCTGCGCGTCGGCGTCGAGGCCAAGTCCGCGATGTGGCGGACGCTGCGCAAGCTGCAGAGCTTCGACGAAGGACGGCTGGAGCGGCTGGCGCACCGTGCGGAGGGGCAGGCTGAGCTCGTCGACCAGTACCGCGTCCGCCTGGTGCCGCAGGCCTTCAACGCACCGCACATGTCCGGCGTCGACGTCGAACGCACCTTCACCGTCGCGTCCACACCGGAGGGCGTCGTCGAGTACCTGCGCGACTTCTCCCGCACCGAGCAGTGGGATCCGGGCACCGTGTCGTGCCGACGCCTCGACGACGGACCCGTCGAGGTCGGCTCGCGCTGGCACAACGTGTCGACGTTCCTCGGCCGCAAGACCGAGCTCGTCTACGAGCTGACCCGTGACGACCCGACCGGGCTGCAGTTCGTCGGCCGCAACGACACCGCCACCGCGACCGACGACATCACGATCACCGCCGGTGCCACGCCCGGCACCGCCAGGATCGCCTACCACGCGCACCTCGAGTTCACCGGGATGGCGAAGCTCGGGGCGCCCGTGGCGAAGCTGGCGCTCGAGAAGCTGGGCAACGACACCGAGAAGAGCCTGATCCGCGTGCTCGGCCCCGTCCGGTAAAGGCGGGGGAAAACCGCAGGTCAGCACGGATTCCCCGCACCGAACACGATCCATAGACTCCCTCGCGCCGGTCGGTGAGACAGGCCTTCGGCCCTGTCCGCCCCCGGTGAGGACTCAAAGAGGGAGAACCTGGGGTGTTCGAGAACAACGTCACCAGACGCGGCTTCGTCACGGGTGCCGCGGCGGTCGCCGGGCTCGCCGGCCTGTCCACCATCGCGCCCGGTCTGGCCGGTGCCGCCCCGAAGACCAACGACCAGCACACCGAGGCGGAGATCAAGGCCGCCGAGGTCGGTGCGCTGGCGATGATGACGTTCCAGAAGATCGACGGCACGCCCGTCTACTACTGGCGTTCCAACCGCGGCAACACGACCGCGCGCAACTGGCAGGCCACCGACGCGTTCTACAACGCGCTCGTCGCGTGGATCCGGGACCTGCGCTCGCTGTCGTCGAGCTACGGCTCGATCAGCTACATCGTCTCCGCCGGGTTCTACGTCGACAAGGCCGGCCAGCACGGCGCGGGCACCGCGATGGACCTCGACCACGTCCGCTGGTCAGGTGGCAACACCGTCTCGCCGCTCGACAAGGCGCACGCCTCGGGCACGGCGTCGGTGCGCAAGCGCTACCTCGCGACGGAGGCCGTGTGCCGCCGCCGGTTCCGCTACGTGCTCGACGGCTGGTACAACGCCGACCACGCCGACCACATCCACGCCGACTTCGGCGGCATGCCGGTCCGCGCGGGCAAGGACTCCGAGTCCGACACCAAGTTCGTCCAGGCGGTGTGCAACAACTTCCGCGGCGCCGGTCTCGACATCGACGGCATCTGGGGCCCGAACACGACCAGCGCGTTCAACAGCCTCAAGTCGGCGCTCGGCGTGACGGGTGACCCGCACTCCAGTGCCTCCGTGTGGCAGGGCATGCTGTCGAAGATCGCGACCAAGGGCTTCGCGAACCAGAACATCTGATCCGGAGCACGATTCCGCGGAGACCGGCTGGGAAATCGGCTCGGAAATCGTCCGCGGGAGCTCCGCACGACGAAGGCGCGTCCACGTCCGGACGCGCCTTCGTCGTGTGAGAAAAGGATTAGCGGGCGCCGTTGCCCATGGAGCCGCCGAGGCCGAAGAGGATCCGCTGGATGAGCTCGGGATCGACGTCCGGCTCGTCACCCAGCGCCTCGGCCGCCGGTGAACGGCGCTTCTCGCGCCGGGGGAGCGGGACGGCGCCCGCGTTCACCCCGGTCGGCAGCTGCAGCTCGCACCAGATGAGCTTGACGCCACCGTCGAGCTGGAGCTCACCGCTGCGCAGGTCGGGGGAGGTGGGCGGCATGGTGAACCTGGCCGCCTCCAGCTCGACGACGAGGTACTCGCCGGTCAGCCTCAGTCGCAGCGTGATCAGCCGTGAGGTCTTGGGGTCCGCGGACTCGACGGCGGCTTCGACCAGCGCGCAGGCGACGGCCGAGCACTCTCCGATCATGTTGCGGAGACGCCACTCACCGAGTGTGAAACGCACGAACAGATCCGCGCAGTTCACCGCGGTGGGCAGCGCGATGAGTGTCAGGTCGTCGACCTGGGCGGTCTGGGCGTTCGCCTGCATTCTGCCTCCGTCTTCGCGTGCGGCGCGCGATCCGCGATGGTCACCCGAATGGCCGTCACGGTGAGCGGGAATCTACATGGGTATACGCGGGAAGCAATGCCCTGGTTGACTCACCCGTCAAAAGTCACGTCCGGGTCACGGTACTCGGTCGTTTTGCTCGCTGTGAGTATAGCGTCTGGCGCTCTGAGTGACTGATTTGGGGCCCGTCGAACCGGTTCGGTGAATTCGTGAAGCGAACGCCGTTGGGTTCACGTTCCAGGCGGTATGCCACGTCACAGGGGTACGGGCCCCCTCGGAGGCCCCTGCGGGGGCGTGAGGGCTCGACCCGGCTCCCGTCCGCGGAATGAATGAAACAAAGGCCCGAGCCGCCTTAAATCCATTTAAGGCGTGCCTCCTCGGAGGGCGAGCTTAAAAATATTTAAGGCGGATTAATCGTCTGAACGGTGGATTGGTGACGACGGGTGGTCGGCTAACTTCACGTCAGATCACGAGAAACGATCGGAGACC
>JASLAV010000017.1 GCA_030146905.1 Lentzea sp.
GGGGTGTCGCTGCTGCTCTCCGACGCGGCCGCCGCACTCGACTACGACATCGCCGCCGACGTCCTCGACCTGCTGCGCGTAGAGCCCCCGGACGACGAGGACAACGAGATCTGGCCGGAGGGCGACCTGGGTGTGCTGACCGACCTCGGCATGCCGGCCCACGAACTCCAGATCATCGTCGACGAGGTCGACCTCTACCCGGACGAGCAGCTCCAGATGATCGCCCAGCGCATCGGCTTCATCGACGAGTTCACGAAGCTCCTCGACACCATCCAGGCGTGATCACCTCTCCGGAAGACATGGTCAGAGCCGCGTTGAAGGCGGCTGCCGGCGCGGGCGCGGACGTCCCGATCGGCGCCGTCGTCTTCGCGCCAGACGGCTCGGTGCTGGCCGAGGCCTGCAACGCCCGTGAGGCGTCCGGCGACCCCACCGCACACGCCGAGGTCCTGGCCCTGCGCGCGGCCGCCGCCCGGTTCGGTGACGGCTGGCGACTCGACGGCTGCACCCTCGCGGTGACGCTGGAACCGTGCACGATGTGCGCCGGCGCACTGGTGCTCGCGCGCGTCTCCCGCCTCGTCTTCGGCGCCTGGGAGCCCAAGACCGGTGCGGTGGGGTCGTTGTGGGACGTGGTGCGCGACCGCCGGCTCAACCACCGGCCGGAGGTCTACGGCGGTGTCCTCGAAGCCGAGTGCGCTGACCTGCTCGAACGCTTCTTCCGGACCCAGCGTTAACCCACTCGCGCGGGCTGTGTATTGTTCTTACCGGTGGCGTGTCCGAGCGGCCGAAGGAGCACGCCTCGAAAGCGTGTGAGGTGAAAGCCTCCGTGGGTTCAAATCCCACCGCCACCGCTGCTCAGAGCCCCGGTTGCCGATCATGGCAACCGGGGCTCTGACGTTTCGTCTCAGTTGTCGTCTCAGTTGTGGCCGCTAGGCCGAATCGGGACCCCTGTCGCGCCGTCCTCGTCGTCGCTCTCGTCGGCCGTTCGGCAGGCGCCCAGAGCAGCCCCCCGAGTCGCTGAGCGGCGTCGCGCCGGATCGACGACGGTCGGCACGACCACTTTTGCAGTGCTGCTCCGGTGTTGCCGGCGAGCGGAGATTCCTCCAAGCTGGAGGTCTTGATGCAGGTCGGCGGCTTCGACAGTGCGGTGGCCGAAGCGAACGGTTACGAAATCCGAACCAGCGAGAACGGGACTCAATACTCTGTAAAAAAGGGTACCCCGAAGGGCTCGACGGGTGACATGATCGCGCAGGGCGAAGTAGAAGGCGGCTGTGGGAAGTCGTGGGTTTGGCTTACCCCGCGTGGCAATAGGGAAGTCAACATCAGAACCGGATTTTCGGTTTATGACGCGGTACTTGATTTCTTGTGGACCGTGACGTTGGACGATCAGGGCGGCCAGACCAAGCATGATTTCCTGGGGTACTACGACGCTGACGGCTACGTGGACAAGAATCGTATTGCGGGAGAATTGACGCGCGGTAGCGCGAGGGCCTATGTCATCACCTTGGCCAATTTGGCTATTCTCGTGAACGGTACGGTCTGCTTCTCTGGTGGACCTGCCGACACTGCAGTCATCTCCTGAACGCCCGCTATACCGGTGAGGCGCTCAGCTAACTGAAAGTGAGCGCTTCATGGACGACCGATCGATAGGGGCTGCGGATGTTCATCGCAGCCCCCATCCTCGCGACCAGATCGCCGTCTTTCCAGCTCCGGTAGCCTCGGCGTCTTCGGGCATGGGTCTCGGGCCGATCGCCACCTTGGCAACCCAGGGCGTCAATGGCCAGCCGTGGGCCGTCGATGTCACCTATAGAAGCCCGGCTGGGAGGTTGCTGTCGGAGCTCAAGACCGTGCGGTCACCGCACGGTCTTGATCCGCGAGGGCTTCCTGTGGAGAACACTGAAATCCAACTGCTCAACTTCCTGATCAAAACCCGCGAACGCGAGCCTGGTAAAGCCGTGCCAACGCGCGAAAGCTCCGCAGCGGACTATGACATGGTTCGGGCCGCCGTCGGCGAGGCAGTCGCTGTGCCCGTGAATATCATGATCGATCAGAATCCGCTTTCGGGGACTCGGATCGACGCGCTCGGTGTCGCAGTAATCGAGGTCAGTTGGGGCGAGTGCACCGTCTATCTTACCGGCACGCCGGACCATCTCGGCACCCTTGAATTGCACACAACGACGACGGCCGACGTCGACCATCTCTAGCTACTAGCCGCTCAGCTCGCCACGGAAGCCCGTTGGCACCGCGAGTGGGAGGCGACTGTCAGACGTCGCGGTCGCGAGAGAGGGGCTTCAAGCGGCCCTGGGAACGCTGTAGGCGTGACAGTTCGACGGAGTCGCTGTGTTGGGTACCAGCGGCGGGCACAAGCACGCTCAGGCAGTGTCTACATTGGACGAGGTCGTCTCAGTTTCCGTCTCAATTGTCGCCCCGGATCACTCCGGGGCCCTTCTTGCGTCTTCAGAACCTGACGGCCGCCAGGAACTTCGCCACGGTGGACCTGACAGGGTCCGAGCCGCTGGCGGCGGAAGGCGAGCAGCGGTGTGACGTGGTGGCTCGCGGGTCGTCCGTCGACCTCGTGCCGGCGCTGTACCAGCGGCGCGGGCCGGAGACGCTCGACGTGGCCGGGGACGGCGGGTTGCTGCGCCGGAGTAGTCGGAGACGGAGTGCGCCTTGCTGAACGACCTGTCGGTCTCCGGCGCGCGCCGGCGATCATCTCGGCCACCCACCGGTGCGCGTGGCCGAGATGGCGCAGGAGCTGGTTCAGCGTCCAGTCCGGCGTCGACGGCACCCGGATGCCCAGGTCGGCGCCCCCCGTGGAGCCACGGGACGAGCGCGGCCGCCGTTCACCCGAGCAGGTGGACACCTGCTGTGTCCCGTTGCGCGAGAAGTCGATCTCCGGCAGCCTCTCGCGGAGCACCACGTCCGCCCAGCGGTGGACGTGGCCGAGGTGGCGGAGCAGTCGGTTCACCGACCAGTCGGGGCACGACGGCACCTGAACGCCCAGGTCAGCGCTGTTCAGGGATCACACCGGCAGCGATGATCTCGGCGCAGCGGCGCTCGTGGCTCGGGATCCCCACGCCCCATGACCTAGGGACGCCGGCCAGCGCCTGGGAGGGGTTCACCGGCCGGCGTTCCGCGGACGAGCATACACCATAATCGAACACTTGTTCGAGTGATGATTGATGGGCCAACTGGTTAACCGTTAGTAACAACGGCTACCAAAGCTCACTCGATCGGGGAAAGATGCGTCGGTCCGCCGCATCCCCTGGAGGAAGTTTTGAGACCCACCCTGCCCG
>JASLAV010000039.1 GCA_030146905.1 Lentzea sp.
TTCAGCCTCTGCACGCCGCGCCACCAGCCCAGCACGTGCGTGCGGTTCTCCGGGCCGTGCTTGAGCACGGTCCGCAGACTGTCCACACCGGACATGCGCGTCGTCGGGTCCTTCTGCTCCAACAACGTCTGCGCGGCGTCCGCGCCGTAGAGCACCAGGTAGTGCGGTGCCAGCGGCGCGTCGGCCTGGCCGGTGCCGATCGACTGAAGCTTGACCGCCGTCTCGTCCAGCACCTCGCGGATGTCGCTGATGCCGATCACCGACGTGTCGTGGCCGTCCGCGTTCAGGCGCTTGGCCAGGTGCAACGCCGACGGCATCGCCTCCTCGACCAGGCAGGCCAGCGTGAACACGGCCTCGTGCGGGTGGTGCTGCCTGCCCAGTGACGCGGCCGCTCCGCCGAGCACCGCGGCCGCGTCCTGGACCACGGAGCCGATCACCGCGATGTTGCGGCCAGGGGTCCTGGCGAAGCGAACACGCGCCGCGCTGCCCGCGACGTCGATGACCTGTCCGAGGAGCACGGTGGGCGACGCGTCGCCCGGCCGCAGGTCGAGGAAGTCCTGCACGGCGTCGATCAGCGGGATCTTGCTGCCGTCGAACAGACCGGGCGCCCTGCCGGGTTCGCGGCGCCACAGCTCGTTCTGCAGGAAGTCCATGGTGCCCTTGGACGTCGAGTCCGGGATGCGGCAGATCTCGTTGCCCGGCTTCACACCCGACTCGTGGTTGATCACCGCGTGCCAGCGCGGGAGCTCCACCGCCGCGTCGTTCTGCGGCTCCGCCAGCACGCGGCGTGCCTTGGGCAGCGCGATGCGGACGGTGAACTGCTCGAAGATCGCCGACTTGCCCCAGAAGCCCTCGATGCCGGAGACGTCCTGCGACGACAGCACCAGGTGGATGCCCTGCGAACGACCGCGTCGCGCCACGTCCTCCAGCAGCTGGGTCGCGGCGGCGGTCACCTGGTCGCGTTCGCCGAACAGGTACTGGAACTCGTCGATCACCGCGATGATCCGGGGCCACCGGCCGCCGGGGTCCTCCGCGCGCAGGTCCTCCAGCTTCGTGACCTCGTGCTGCTTGGCCGCGTCCGCGCGGCGGCGCATCTCGTCGGACAGGAACCTCAGCAGCGCCACGCCGAACTCGCGGTCGGTGTTGACGTTCACGCCGACCAGGCGCGCGTGCGGCAGCCACGACGGGTCCTTGCGGCCCGGCGCGAACTGCGCGAACGACACGCCTTCCTTGAAGTCCAGCAGGTACAGCTCCAGCTCGTCCGGCGAGTAGCGCGCGCACAACGAGCCGAGCATCGCGTAGAGGAAGTTCGTCTTGCCGGAACCGGAGGGCCCGCCGATCAACGCGTGCGGCGAGGTGTCGCCGAGCTGCACGCAGACCTGCTCGCCGTCGTCGAACCCGACGGGCGCGATGACCCCCGCCGCCGAGTTCTCCGTCCACGGGCGGTCGGGCAGCAGGTCTCCGAACGTACCCATCCGCGCGCGGCGCTCCTCGCGCTTCTCGGCGATGGCGGCGCAGGCGCGGGGCACGAGGGTCCGCGGGAAGGCGTCGTCCAGCGTCACCCTCACGTGCTTGCCGGTCATCGTGCAGGTCGCGGTGCCGTCGCCGCGCAACGAGACGGTCTCCACCGGCGAGTTGACCGTGATGGGGATGTCCACGATGAACAGCTGCACGCCGCACGCCAAACCGTTGCGCGCCACGCGTTGCAGCTGTTGCTGCTGGTCTTCCTTCAACGCCTTGCGGTTGCCGAAAAGCACGGCGATCCGCCACGGTTCGGTGCGCCGGCCCTCACCGCTGACCGAACGCACGGTCAGGTGCCCGTCGACCAGGACCTTGGTGTGCACCTGGCGGATGTGCTCGGACAGCTCGTCGAGCAGCTCGTGCAGGCGCGCGGGGTCGTGCACCGTCAGCAGGTTCGCGCGGGTCAGCGGGTAGAGCCCCGGCAACGACCCGGTCAGCTGGCCGACGTCCCACACGTGGACGTGTACGAGGCCAGGCTGGAAGTGCGACAGCACGCGCAGCAGCAGGCTCTCCACCAGCGTGTCGGCGTACTGGCGACTGTCCGGAGTGGACGAGATGTGCAGGTGAGACTGGTCCAGCAGCGGCACGGCGACCGGGAACGGCGCCGCTTCCGGCGCGGACGTCACGACGCCGGTGCCGATCCGCCACAGCTCCGGCACGCCCTCGCTGCCGTCGTGCGTGCCGGGATGGCCGAGCCACGACTCGTGCGGCCACGACGCCGGACCGGCCGCCACCGAGTTGACCAGCTCGGTCAGCTGGTCGGGGCCCGTGGTCGTCCACTCGTGGTACGACTGCTGCCAGTCGTGCCTGATCTGGTCGAGCCGGTCCTGGAACTGGGCCATCGAGAGCGGGGCCCTGCGCGGGTTCGCCGTGCGCTTCTCGTCGACGGTGAGGAACGGTGTCACGTCCCGCAAAGCGGTGTCCTGCAGCGCTTCGTCGATGCCCATTCCGCGCACGGTGAACTCGAACACGTCCTTCGCGTGCTCCGTGGCGAGTGCCCTGTGCTCGCGCGCCACGGAGCCCAGCGCGGCCGAAACGGCGCGCTGGAACTCCGCGAAGGCCTCCTCGACCTTTCGCCTCCGGTCGTCCCGCCTGCTCATCACAGCTCCACGGTGAGTCGTTGGATGCGCTCGAGGGTTACCACCATCAGCTCCAGCTGATCGGGGAATCTTTCCTTGGCGCGCACGAACTCCGGTGGAAGCAGGGACTCGTGGTGGTTCTCGCTCGACTCGGCGAGGATCGCGACGGCCTCGTCGAGGCCCTCCTGCGCGGATCGCACACTCCGGTACGACTCGCGCAGGATCTCGCTCGCCTGCTCGAGCGCGGCACGAACCTCGGCGATGGAGGCCATCAAAGCCTGCTGTTGATGCCCTCGGCCCCGGAAATGCCGGCCCCGAGGTAGTTCTGCAGCTCGCTCACACCCGAGACGACCTGCTGGAACTGCGCGTTCGTCGTCTCGACGTCCGCCTGCACGGAGCCCTGCGTGACCGATGTCAGCAGTTGCTGCGCGTCCTCGGCGAGCTCAGCCGCCTGTTGGAGGGCCGACTGGCTTTGGCTCGCCTTGTCGATCGCCTGGGCAATTGCGGCACGGACCTCTTCGATGCTGGCCATGTCGACTCCCGAACCCTCCCGGAACAG
>JASLAV010000044.1 GCA_030146905.1 Lentzea sp.
GGCCCGCTACGACGCCGACCGCGGCTTCGGCTTCATCACCCCCGACGCGGGCGGGCCCGACCTCTTCGTGCACGTCTCGGTGGTCTCCGGCGAGCCCCTGGTGGCCGGCGAGCGGGTGCGCTTCCGCATCCGGCAGAGCGACCGGGGCCCGCAGGCCGATGCCGTCGAGCGCGCCTGACCGTGTGGGACGGTCCTACGACGCCTCGAAGCGGGCGACGTAGCGGCGCTGCCACGGCGTCTCGACCGCCCGGTGGTCGTAGCGCGCCCGCACGTACGCGACCGCCTCGGCGGTCGGCACCCCGTCCAGGACGGCCAGGCACGCCAGCGAGGTGCCGGTGCGACCGTGACCCCGCCGCAGGCGAGCTCCACCCGCTCGTCGCGCGCGCGGCTCCACGCCTACCGCAGCGCGTCCGCGGCGGGTCGGTTCATGAGCCAGGAGACCAGGCGGCCCACTGCCCGCCCACGACCCAGCCTCCTCCGACGCAACGGGCACCGCCGACCCGTTTCATCCACCACCTTCTTGCCCGTACATGTGGCGGTCACACCTGTCGACATGAACCTCCGACGATCGTCATGCGGCGCCACCCAGGAAGTGGACCTACCCGAACCGGACCGGGCGCCCACCGGTCGATGACTCAGTGTGCTGCTCTCAGGTGGTGTTCGTTGATGGTGAGTAGCCGGTCGGTGGCCTCGTGTCTGATGGTGCCGACGAATCGTTCGGCGTACGAGTTCGCTCGCGGGCACCGTGGCGGAATCTTCACCACGTCGATACCGGCATCGGCAAGGACCGCGTCGAACGGACCGCGCGTTCCGGCTCGCGGTGGAGGTTCCGGAGATCACCACGGCCGAGGTCTGGGTCCCGGCACCGGATGGCCGTGCCGTCCGCGCACCGGACCGCTCCGAGTTCCTCTGCAAGGAAGGGAAGTATGCGGTGTACCCGCAGTGGGGCGGTGTCGTTCACCCGTGTCGCATGGGTGGCGTACCAGGTAACCCCGGGGTCATCGGTCGTCATCTCGGCGACGTCGTGCGTGGTCGAGAAGCGTTTCGGCGGCCGCACGGGCGTGACGCCCGTAGTCGGGGTCGTTCAGGACCATGGCGCGACTGGCGGCACCGTCGGCGAGGGTGACGAGTTGCTCGGCGAGCAACCGCGGGTGGTCGAGGCCGAGTTCGGCCACGAGACCGGTCACCAGGGTCAGCATGAGGATCTTCTGCTCGCGGGCGAAGGCGTGCACCCGGCTAGCGGGGTTCGGATGCACGGTCGCGGCGTGGATGAACGGGCAGCCGTGCACGATGCCGTCCGGCCATGGCTGCACGGTGAACATCGCGAGGATCCGGTCCCGTGGTGGCACATCGGAGTCCGTGAGGGTCTCGAGCAGGGTGTACCCGGATCCGAGGAGGTATTCCAGCTGCGCGAGGACCAGGTCCTCTTTCGTGGGGAAGTGAGCGTAGAGGGTCCGTTTGGAGACCGGAGCCTCTGCGGCGACGTCTTCCATCGTGGTCGCGGCGATGCCATGCCGGGCGAACAGGCTGCTCGCGGCGGTCAGCACGCGTTCCCGGCCGCCTCGTCCGGCCCGGCGCCCCGGTTCTGCGCTCATGACCCAACTATACGCCAGCGTTTACATAGCGCGCGGAATTCACTACGGTCGCTTAGGTAAACGAAACCGTATACTTAAGGAGGCAGGGTGGCAACGACAGGTATCGCCGACGTCGTGGAGCAGCTCATTCGTGGTCGGCGCGCTACCAGGGCGTTTCTGCCGAACCTCGTTCCGCAGGAGACGATCGAGGCTGTGTTCGGCCTGGCCGGTGCGGCGCCGTCGAACTCCAACACGCAGCCGTGGCAGGTCGAGGTGGTCAGTGACTCTGCACGGGACAGGCTTGCTGAGGCGCTGGTGTCCGCTCACCTGGCCGGTCGGCGGACGCTGGACTTCCCTTACGACGAGAGCATCTACGCACCGGTGCACCAACGTCGGCGAGCTGCCTTCGGCACTGCGGTCTACAGCGCCCTCGGCATCGGTCGCGGTGACGAGGAGCTGCGCACCGCCTACGACGTCAAGAGTCTCAGCTTCTACGACGCTCCCCACGTCGCTCTGCTGTACGCGCCGGAGTCGGGCGACCCGAGGCTGACCGCGGACGTCGGCATGTACGCGCAGACATTGCTGCTGGCCATGGCTGCGCACGGGGTGGCCAGTTGCCCTCAGGGAGTGCTGAGCTTCTACAGCGAGACGATCCGCGAGACGCTCGGCATCTCCGGTGGAAAGTTGTTGCTGGGTATCTCGTTCGGGTACGCCGACCCCGATGCCCCGATCAACGCCGTCTACGTCGGCCGTGAGCCTTTGCAGGAGACGACGCGTTTCCATCGCTGATCACCGTCCACTGTCGACGATCGAGGACTCGGCCGTGTCCGGCGTGCGCCGTCTACGCGGCCGATGCTCAGCGCTCGTCTGGGACCAGCGGGACGGGCTGGAGAACAGCTGGGCCAAGTGATCGGTGGTCAGGGACGATGTTCAGGACGTGGCGGTGGGAGGCGCCGACGCAGCGGTTTCGTGGCGCATCTGCAGCCGGGCTTCGGCGTGTTCGCGGAAAGCGGAGACCAGGCGCCTCCGGTCGCTGGTGCGCGTAGCGATAACGACCTGGGCCGGTTCGACATCGCGGAGCGCGATGGTGGTCAGGCCGGGGTGCAGGCCCGTTGCGTGGTCGAGCGG
>JASLAV010000058.1 GCA_030146905.1 Lentzea sp.
TTCCGCGTTCGACCGTGCGCTCATGACGCCACCGCCGACGAGCTCGCCCTGCTGGAACGTCTGCCAGTGGTCGAGGCCGAGGAAGTTCGGCGCGGTGAAGACGGCGAGGTTCGTGCCGAGGTGGCTGATGAACCGCTCCTCGGGCCCGAAGACGAGCCTGCGGACGTCGGAGTGCAGGCCGTCCGCGCCGACGACCACGTCGAAGTCGCGCAGCGCGGCCTTCTCGAAGGTGACGCGGGTGCCGTCGATCGACGTGATCGTGTCGTCGAACAGGTACTCCACGCCCTCGGTGGCCTCGAAGAGCACGGTCGCGAGGTCGTCGCGCAGCAGTTCGACGTCAGGGCTCGACAGGTCTCCTCCGCTGATGGTGTGCGTGGTGGAGCTGAACAGCTCGTTGCCCTCGGCGTCGATCATGTTCATGCCGCGCATGCCGGTGCTGAATGACCGCAGCCGGTCGCCGAGTCCCATGCGTTCGACGACCTCCAGCGCCGGGCCGCGCACGTCGACGGCCTGGCCGCCGGGCCGCAGACCGGGTGCCCGCTCCACGACGGTGACGCTGAAACCCCAGTGGCGCAACCAGTGCGCGAGCGCGGGTCCGCCGATGCCGGCGCCGGAGATCAGGACGTTCTTCACGGTGTGCCCCCTGTGAGCCGGTGTTGCCCACAAGGTGCCGACCGGCGCTGACCGTCGGCTGACCATCGGCGGTCAGTGCTTGACGGCGACCCCCGCGAACGGGACCTCGTTGATCTCCCGGTTGGCCGCGAAGTCGCCCTCGCCGTCCGGCCGCCACGACGGGCAGCCGACGAGACCGGGCTGCAGCACCTCGAAGCCGTCGAAGAACGCCATCACCTCGTCGTGCGTGCGCGGGAACGCCTCGTTCCCGGTGCTCCTGACGTTGTAGGCCCGCACGGCCTCGTCCATGCCGTCGGGCTTGGCCTCGGCCGACGCGTGCGACACCGCGAGGAAGCTGCCGGGTGCGAGCCGGTCGCGGTACCGCGCGACGACGGCGGCGGGGTCCCAGTCGTCGGGGACGAAGTGCAGCACCAGCAACATGAACAGGCCGACCGGCTGGTCGAGGTCGAGGAGCTCGCGCACCGGTTCGGCGCCGAAGATCGCGTCGAGGTCGCGCAGATCGGCCTGCACCACGCCGGTGTTGCCGTTGCCGGCCAGGAGCAGCTCGCTGTGCGCGACCGCGACCTGGTCCCTGTCGACGTAGACGACCCTGCAGTCCGGCGCCTCCGCCTGCACGATCTCGTGCAGGTTGCCCACCGTCGGGATGCCGGAGCCGATGTCGAGGAACTGCCGCACGCCCCGCTCGACCATGTGCAGCGCGGCCCTGCGCAGGAACGACCTGTTCAGCCGTGCCGCGTCGCGCACGCCGGGCATGATCCGCAGGATCTTCTCCCCCAGCGCGCGGTCAGGGGCGAAGTTGTGACCACCACCGAGCCAGTAGTCGTACACCCGTGCCGGTGACGGCACGGTCGTGTCCACGCCGGGCGGAACCCAACCGAGGTTGCTGTTCACCGGCCGAGCGTATCGGCGTGCACCAGTACGGCTGAACGAACGAGCATCCGATCGTGTGCACCTGCTCGCCACCACTGGCGCGACGCCCCTAACGTGTCCGTGGTCGTGCGAGAGGCTGGATGTGATGCCGAGCGTCACCACGGTGCCGGGCCGATGGCCTCTCATCGGGCACACCGCCACCCTGCTCAGGAACCCGGTCGAGTTCCTGTCCTCGTTGTCCGCCACGGGCGACGTGGTGAGGGTGTTCCTCGGCCCGCTGCCGGTGCACGTGGTCACGACGCCGGAGCTGCTCGCGCCGGACGAGTTCGCCACCGGGCTGGTGCGCGAGGGCTCCGAGAGCGCGGTCTCCCGGCACACGCCGCACCGCGATCCCCGGTGGTTCCCGAACCCCGGCGAGTTCGACCCCGGCCCGGTGGGACCTCGTCCCCGTCACGGGACAACACGTCCACAGGCGACCATGCAGCCGAACCGGCTGCCGATGACCGCCACGACGAGAAAGCGTCCAGCGTGAAACTGATCCCCGTTCTCGCCGCGGTGCTCGCACTGGCGCCCGCGGCGCCGACCCCCGCCCACGCCGCCGGTGCCGAGTGCTCGATCACCACGCTGCCGGTGTCCGGCCCCGGCGGTGCCGCGACGATCTCCGGCCAGCTCTGCGAACCCGCGGGCGCGAACCCGAGGTCGATCCAGCTGCTGGTGCACGGCGGCACCTACAACCGCGCGTACTGGGACCTGCCCGGTGTGCCGGAGTCCTACTCGTACCAGCGGAACATGGCCCGCGAGGGCCGTGCGACGTTCGCCGTGGACCGGCTCGGCACCGGTGCCTCGTCACGGCCGCCCAGCCTGCCGCTGCTGATCTCCGCCGAGGCGCGGTCGATGCACGAGGTCGTGCAGCACCTGCGCGCGGGACGTGTCGGCGGCACCGCGTACGAGAAGGTCGTCATCGTCGGGCACTCCGTCGGGTCGGGCATCGTGGCCGCGGAAGCCGTGACCTACCACGACGTGGACGGCGTGGTGCTGTCCGGCATGACGCACATGCCGGCCGTCCCCGTGCTGGCTCTCGGTGCGGCGCTGGGACTTCAGCCGGTGTTCCTCGACGACCCGCTCGCGAAGCTGGGCAGCGACCCGCTCTACTTCACGACCCGGCCGGGTGCGCGGGCCGGGTTGTTCTACGCCATGGACGACGCCGAGCAGCTCGTGGTGAACGCCGACGAGCTGACCAAGGACCAGGTTTCCGTGCCGGGCATGGGAACCGTGGCGGTGTTCGGCATCGTGCTGCCCACCACCCGCGGCATCGACGTGCCGGTGTTCCAGGCGGTGGGTAGCGAGGACGTGCTGTTCTGCGGGGTGCTGGCGTTGCGCGACTGCTCGGACGCGAACGCGCTGCGGGCCCAGGAAGCCCCGTACTACCGGCAGGAGGCCAGGCTGCGGACGTACGTGCTACCCGGTGCGGGGCATTCCCTCGCCCTGCACCGCAACGCGGAGGACTACCGCGCCGCGACCCGCTCGTGGCTCAGCTCGGCACTCGGGATGTGAGCCGGTAGGCGGACGTGCCGAGGCCGGAGGGTCCCTGGTGGAAGACCGGGAACGCTCCGGCCTCGTCGTAGCGGGTGGTCTCCTCGTGCCAGTGGATGATCCCGGCGATCCAGTCCTTCAGCTCGTCGGCGTACCTCGTCAGCCCGGCTCGGGCGCCGGGTTGCAGTGACAGGTCGTCGAACATCCTCGGCATGTCGGTCTCGGCGGACCTGACGAACTGGTCCAGGCGCGCGTTCATCAACGCGTAGGCGATCTCGAACGCACGGGACTGGCCCACCCCGAGGAAGTTCTCGATCACGCGCACGACGTTGTGGACCTCG
>JASLAV010000059.1 GCA_030146905.1 Lentzea sp.
CGGTCTTCAGCGGGGCGATGTGGATCCTGCTGGGTGTCGCGGTGGTGATCGGCGTGATCGTTGCGCTGCGCCGCCGCAAGCAGGCCACCGCGACAGAGACCAAGGAACTGGAAGAAGTCGGCTGATCACTCCACCGCGACACGTGCCGAGTCAGGCGGTCAGCCGGTCTCCAGCACGTTCTTCGCGTTCTTCAGCCTGATCCGCATGCCGCTGTCCAAGGCCTCGAACTGCTCGGCCCGCTCGCCGATGGCCTGGCGTTGGTAGGCGGTCTCGACCGCGAACCAGGTGTCGACCAGCTTGGTGCGCTGCCTGCAGAGCACGTCGGTCCTCGCCGTGTCGATCTCGACCTGCGAAGGCGTTTGCACGCTCCACCGGATGTCGTTGTTGGCCGCCCAGACGTCGGTGTACGAGTAGCCGGACTCCGCCATGCACCCACGCCATTGCGCCATCACCTGCTGCACCCGGTCGTCCTGTTGTGCGCGCACGAACGTGCTCTGGTCGAGTTGGATCAGATCCGCGGCCGGGATGCTCGCGGGCACGTCCCGTTCCAGCGTGCGGTGCGCCTGGCCGAGGCAACCTCCCTCCGGGATCTGCTTCCCGCCGAACGACGTCATCCCCTTGCCCGTGTAGATCATCATCGCCTCCGCCGGAGGCTCGGGGCGGTCTTGGGACTTCGGCTGGCCGCTGTCGGCCGGGTGGTAGCCCGACGTGGACACCTCGTCGTAGTCCATGACGCCGTACCTGGAGGAGCCGGTGCTCGCCGGGACGGGGAGCGGGTCGGGTACCACCCACGTCTGGCCGAACTCCCGCACGCATCGGCGGGCCAGCACGGCGGCTGCCCGGTCGATCGTGGTGAGGTCGTCCGGAGAGTGCTGGTAGCGGTCGAGCGGCAGCACGATGTCCCTGGAAGAGCTGACGGACAGCACCTCGCCCACTTCCGGTGGCGAGGTGGTGGAGTGGTCCTGGCCGGTCATCACGACCGTGCCGGCGACCGCGATCACCGCGGCGGCGGCCAGGCAGAGTGCGAGCGTTCGTTTCACCGTTCCCCCTTCGGAACCGCGCCGGCCCCGCGCGTGGGCGGGGCCGGCGCTGCTGATCAGCCGTAGATGGTTCCGGTGCAGTTCGTCGGGTTGAACTGGTGGGAGTTCATCCGGTCGTTGGCGTCACCGCCGATCGACAGCGGGATGGTCTGGAAGTTCGGCACGCTGCCGTTCGGGCGGATGCGGAAGCACGCTCCCCGGTGGCCCGAGTTGTAGTACACGGCGATGTAGGAGTTCGCGTCGCGGTTCTCCATCGAGCTGACGTTGGTCTGGGTACCGTCACCCCGGTACAGCGGGATGCTCGACCCGTCGTAGGTGATCTGGCCCCAGTTCGGACGGCTGTAGAAGTCCTGGCGCTTGAGACCGGTGTAGTTCGAGGCGGAGTACATGCAGGCGTAATCAGCCCGGCACGCCGCGCTCGCCGTGGTCTCGGTCGCCACCAGCGACACCGCTGCCACCCCGGCAGCAGCGAGAATTGCCGCGATCGTTTTCATCGTGTTTCCGTTCCCCTCGTGGAGTTTCAGGTGTCCGGTTCAGTCCGGGGAAATCCCCCTTCGAGTCGATCACCACCGGATCGGTGACCGGACGAGCACCACGCTGCCGGGCGCCGTCCTCGTTTGGTCATCACGCCGTCCTCACCACAGGTCACGCCGCTCAAGACCGCTTGGCTGGGCGGAGGACGAAGGTCTGCGCGCCGACGAGAGCCACAAGACAGTTGATGACGCTATGCTCGTGCTCGGCTACTGTCGGTTAGGGGAGGCCGGGAGTATGGAGTTCCGCGTGCTCGGCAGCCTTGAGGTCTGGTCGAACGAACGCCGCGTGGTCGTGTCGGGTGCGCGTCGTCAGCGGACGCTGGCCGCTTTGCTGCTCGCGCCGAACGCGGTGGTACCGCTACCGCGGCTCGTCGAGATGGTTTGGGAAGGTGAGCCGCCGTACTCCGCTTTCAAGCAGGTGCGCAACTGCGTTTCGGCCCTGCGCGAGCAGTTGGGCGACACCGATCAGCGGCTCATCCTGACCGAGGAAACCGGCTACCGAATTCGTGTCGACGAACGACAGCTGGATTCCCTGCGCTTCGCGGCCGCCGTCGCTGATGCCCGTCGTCACGCGGCGAACAACGGCCTGGTTCAAGCGGTTCGGACGATTCGGGAAGCGCTGCGCCTGTGGCGCGGCCCCGCGCTCGCCGGGCTGGGCGTCGCGACGTTGGGCAGATCGGCCGCGGGATGGGACGAGCTGCGGCTCAACGCGATCGAGCTGTGTGCGGAGTGGAGGCTCGATCTCGGCGAGCACCGCGAGGTCGTCGAGGACCTCGGTGGTCTCGTGCACGACCACCCGCTGCGAGAGGGGTTGCACGCGCACCTGATGGTGGCCCTTCAGCGTTGTGGTCGGCGAGCGGAAGCACTGGCGGTGTTCGACCGCCTCAGGACCTGGCTCGCCGAAGAACTGGGCGTCGACCCCAGCGCTGATGTCCGGCGCGTGCACCAGCTGATCCTCTGCGATGAGACCGAGCCGCCTCGCCACGACCGCGCCCCGTCCGGTGCCGGTGTGGCCGGCGGAGAGGCGCGGGCACCGGTGGCTCGGTCCTCCGGCTCGAAGCCGGCGACCTGCCGGTTGCCCCCGCGCAACATCAACTTCACCGGACGCGACGCGGTCCTGCGGGAGCTGCGGGAGCGCTTCGTCTCAGGCGGCGACATCGCGGTGCAGGTCGTGTGCGGGATGGGCGGCGTCGGCAAGACGCAGCTTTCAGTCGAGTACGCCCATCGCCACCGGTCCGAGTACCGGCTCGTGGTCTTCATGGACGCGGAGAGCCCCGAGATGGTCGCGTCGCGGTTCGCTCAGCTGGCGGAGGAACTGGGAATCGCCGAGGTGAGCGCGGAGCAGGTGGTGCCGAGGGTGTACGACGAGCTGCGGGATCTCAGCCCCTGGCTGATCATCCTCGACAACGGGGAGAAGCCCAGCACCCTCGCGCATGCTCTGCCACCCGGCGACGTCGACGGGCACGGCCACGTTCTCGTGACGTCCAGGTCCAGCGGATGGTCGACCACGGCCGGAGTCGTGAACCTGGAGCTGTTCGCAAGGCAGGAGTCCGTGCGCCTGCTGACCAGGAGGATCCCCGGCATGACGGCGCCGGCGGCTGACCGGATCGCCGAGCACCTGGGGGACCTGCCCCTGGCGCTGGAGCAGGCCGCCGGGTACATGGACTACAACAGCACGCCACCCGAGCACTACCTGACGCTGCTGACCTCGCGGCTGGAAGACATGATCGGGCTGGGCGAACTTCCCGACCGGCCGCGGGTGGTGGTCGCGAACCTGTGGCAGCTCAGCGTGGAGAAACTGGCGACCGACCGTCCTCAATCGTTGCGGCTGCTGCAACTGTGCGCCCTGCTGGCACCCGAACCGATCCCGCTGGACATGTTCGCCGGCGCGGTTGAGTCGCTGGACGCCGTCGCGGGCGACGCGCTGGCGTGGGACGAGACGGTGGGCGCGCTGGCGGGCCTGGGGCTCGCGCGACGTGCAGCCTCCTCACTGCTGCTGCACCGGCTGGTGCAGAGCGCCGTCCGGGCCGCGATGCCGGCTGACCTGCTCAACCACGTCCGTGTGGAACTGTGCGGTGCTCTGCTCGCTGCCGTGCCACAGGACATCCACCGTGAACCGGACGCACGGCCGCGTTGGCGAGAACTGCTCCCGCACGTGCTCGCTGTGGTCAACGACGAACCGTCGGCCGGATGTGCCGCGGAAACGGCCACGCTGCTGAGGCTGGCGTCGGCGTTCCTGCTCTCCATCGGGATCCACCCGATGGCGCTCCCGTTGTGCGAGCGCGCATTGGCGATCGACGAGTCGCTCGAAGGGCGGGAGGTGGAAGCCGGCTTCGACCTGGCCACCCTGGCTCAAATCCACCTGGACAACGGGGAACCCGAGCAAGCGCGGCGGATGGCGCGACGCGCGTTGACGCTGCACGAGTCCTCCCTGCCGGCGGACAGTCCCGTCATCGCCACGGACCTGGCGACGCTGGCGCGCGCCCAGCGCCTCCTCGGTCAGCACGAGGAGGCGTTGTCGGCGGCCCAGCGGGCGTTGCAGATCGATGAGGCGGCGTACGAGCCGGACGATCCGTACGTCAGCTTCGACCTCGTGGCGTTGGCGAGCGTCTACCTCGACCGCGGCGACCACGTCACGGCCGAGCCTTTGCTCTCTCGCGCGCTGCGCATCCGCGAGGCCGCATACCCGCCGGACCACCTGTACATCGGCTACGTCCTGCTGCTGAAGGCGCGGGTCGCACACCTGCTGGACGACCCGACCGCAGCGGACCTCGCCCACCGGGGCGCGCTGATCCTGAGCAGCCGGCTCGGCGAGACCCATCCCAAAGCCGAAGAGGCCGCCGCACTGGCACTTCGCCTGCAGACGGTCACGAGCGCGGGTTGAGTCATCGACGCCGTCAGTGGACAGGAGGCGGCCTCTGGGACCAGGGGCCGCCGATGAGCCGTCGAGCAGCGGACTCCTGTTGGAGGGAACGCACTTCTGTCCTGCAGCGCAGTGACTTCGAGGCCTGCTTGGTCCATTCGATCGCGGCGTCGTCGGTCTCGGCCTCGATGATCCAGAAGCCACCGAGGTACTCGGCGACCTCCACGCACGCCTGGGTTCTCACGGCTCGGTCAGGCCCATCGCACCGGCGGGCGTCAACGAGCCGCTGATCGACGCGACCACCTCGTAGCTGCGGCGGCGGTCCGCGTGGTCGTGGATCGGTGACGTGATCATCAGTTCCGGCGTCGCGGTCTCGTCGAGCACCGCCTGGAGCTTGCGCGCGATGGTCTCCGGCCCGCCCACCAGCACGCGGCCGTCGTCCTGGTGCGTGGTCGCGTTCTCGGGGCTGGGCAACAGGATCCGCTTGCCCTCCGCGCGGCTGCGCACCTTCGTCCTGATCGGACCGGCCAGCCACTCCGCCCGTTCGTCGTCGTCCGCCGCGATCACCGAGACGCTGACCAGGTCGGCGCGGGCGGACTGGCCGGGGTTCAGGTGCCGCGCGAACGCGAAGGGCAGGTCCAGCTCGGCCGCGAGGGCGGCGGTGCCGGGGGAGGAGCCGAGCAGCCACAGCTCGGGCACGTCACCGCCGTGGACCGGTACAGCGGCGGTGTCCTCCGCGTTCAGCAGGTCCCGCAGCTCTTCCAGCTGCTCGCGGTACG
>JASLAV010000095.1 GCA_030146905.1 Lentzea sp.
CAGCCCGCGGTGGATCATCGACCGCTCGACGATCTCGGCGTAGCGCGAGACGTCGTTGTTGCCGCCCGACAGCAGGCACACGACCGTCGAGTCGGGGGTGACCGAGATCTCCTCCAGCAGCGCGGCCGAGGCCAGCGCTCCCGCGGGCTCCGCGATGATGCCGTCGATCTGGTACAGCTCCAGCATCTCCGTGCACACCGCGCCCTCGGACACGGTCAGCAGCTCGGCGCCGCTGTCGCGCACCATCGGGAACGTCACCTCGCCGGCGCGGCGGACCGCGGCGCCGTCGACGAACGTGTCCACCTCGGGCAGCGTGACCGGGTGGCCAGCCTGCATCGCCGCGATCATGCTGGCCGCCCCGGCCGGCTCCACGCCGACGATGCGGGTGCGCGGGAAGCGTTCCTTGAACCACGTGCCGACGCCGGAGAGCAGACCGCCGCCGCCGACGGGCACCACGACCACGTCGGGGGCTCCGCCGAGCTGCTGGACGATCTCCAGGCCGACGGTGCCCTGGCCCGCGACCGTGCGCTGGTCGTCGAACGCCGGGACGAGCGTCGCGCCCGTGGTCTGCGCGTACTCCTTCGCCAGCGCCGCGGCGTCGTCGTAGGTGTCGCCGTCGACGACCAGCTGCACCATGCCCTGCCCGAGGGCGGAGATGCGGTCGCGCTTCTGGCGCGGGGTGGTGCGCGGCACGTGCACGCGCCCCTCGATGCCGAGCCGGCGGCAGGCGTAGGCCATGCCCTGGCCGTGGTTGCCCGCCGACGCGCAGACAGCGCCGCCGAACGCGAACTCGGTCTGGCAGAGCAGGTTGAACGCGCCGCGCAGCTTGTACGAACGGCCGACCTGGAGGTCCTCCCGCTTGAGCCACACGCGTGCGCCGGTGCGCTCGGAGAGCCGCTGGTTCACCTCCAGCGGCGTCGTGCGCGCGACTCCACCTAGCCGGGCTGCGGCCGCGGACACCTCATCAGCGAAGGACATGTCAATACATCTTCCGTGAACGACTCGGGTCTGGCACGCGTACCCCTAGAAGGACAGGGGAGGTGCCTGTGTTTCGCCTTTTGGGCGTGCTCGTGCTGCTCATGATGCTCTCCGTGGTGCCCGCGCACGCCCACGGCGCGCCCACCGACCCCGCGAGCAGGGCTTATCTGTGCTCGCCAGGTCAACCCACAGCATCATCCTCGCCCTGCCGGGGCGCCATCGCGGCGGGGTTGCCGTCCAAGGAGTGGGACAACATCCGGCTGGCGAACGTGGCGGGCCGCGACTCGGCGCGGGTTCCCGACGGCAAGTTGTGCAGCGCCGGGATCGCGAAGTACGCCGGTCTCGACCTGCCGTCGGCCCAGTGGCCGGTGACGAAGCTGAAGAGCACCACCTTCACCTACCGGGCGACGATCCCGCACCAGGGCTCGTTCCGGTTCTACGCGACCCGAACGGGCTACACGCCGGCGCGGCCGCTGCGGTGGGCCGACCTCGACCAGTTCCTGACCGTCCCGACTCCCCCGCTCGTCAACGGCGCCTACGAGTTCCGGGTGCAGCTGCCGAAGGACAGGACGGGGCGGCACCTGATCTACACGGTCTGGCAGAACACGGACACGCCCGACACCTACTACTCGTGCACGGACGTGGAGATCGCGGCGGCCGTGCAGCCGACGACCCCCGCGGCCCAGGCGGCGCAGGTGCCGTCCGCGAAGGCCGCCCCGCAGACGGCGTCCACCCCGCCCTCCACGCCGCGGTCGAGCACCCCGCGCCCCGTTCCGGTCGCGTCGAGCGCCGAGCAGCCTCCTTCGACGGCGATGCGGGTCGGGCTGTCCGCGGTGGCCGCCGCCCTGGGTGGTCTCGTGGCGCTGGGCGCGGTGATGTTGTGGCGCAGGAGAATTCTGTGAACGTCCCGGTCCCCAACAGGTCCAGACCACATCTACGATGATCTTCGGGCGCGCAACCCCGCGAGACGAAGGTGTGTGCCCGAATGGCTCGAAAACTGCTGGCGTTGCTGGCGATGGTCGCCGCGACGCTCGTCCCGGTCACCGTCCCGGCACCGGCACAAGCCGCTCCGTTCAAGGTCCTGGCGTTCTACAACGGCACGTTCGACGCGGCCCACATCGCGTTCGTCAACGAGGCGAACCCGTGGCTGGCCCGCGCCGGCCAGGAGAACGGCTTCACCTACGAGGCGACGAAGGACTGGAACCGCCTCAGCACCCTCACACCCGCCCAGGCGCAGGTCGTGGTCTTCCTCGACGACGCGCCCACCGGAGCCTCCGCACGCGCGGGCTTCCAGCGCTACGTGGAGGCCGGCGGCGGCTTCTTCGGCTTCCACGTGTCGGCGTTCACGCAGAACGCGAACGAGTGGTCCTGGTACCACAACACGTTCCTGGGCAAGGGGAACTTCGTCAGCAACACGTGGGAACCGACCACGGCGGTGCTGAAGGTCGAGAACCGCACGCACCCCTCGACCGCGCGCCTGCCCGAGAAGTTCACCTCGTCGGTCAGCGAGTGGTACAGCTGGTCGCGCGACCTGCGCACGAACCCCGACATCCAGGTGCTGGCGAGTGTCGACCCATCGAGCTTCCCGCTCGGCACCGACCCGAACCAGCAGTGGCGCAGCGGGTACTACCCGATCATGTGGACGAACAAGAACTTCAAGATGGTCTACGCGAACTTCGGCCACAACGCGATGGACTACGTGAACAACGTCCCGAAGTCGTCCACGTTCGCCTCGTCCACGCAGAACGACTTCCTCGTCGACAGCCTGCTCTGGCTGGGCGGTGGCACCACTCCCCCGCAGGGCCACTGGAAGACGGCGGTCAACCGCGGCAACGGCAAGTGCGTCGACGCCAAGGCGGCGGGTCTGGCCAACGGCACCGTCATCCAGCAGTACGCGTGCAACGGCACCACGGCGCAGAACTTCCGCGCGGTGGCGACGACGGACGGGTACTCGCGCCTGGAGTACCGCAACGACCCGCTGAAGGTGCTCGACGTGAGCGACAGGTCCGCCGCGGACGGCGCGGGCATCCACCTCTGGGACTACGTGGGCGGCACCAACCAGCAGTGGCGCGTCACCACCGGCGCGGACGGCCACTCGACCCTCACGGCACGCCACTCGGGCAAGTGCCTGAGCGCGCCCGCCGGGTCAGCCGACGGCGTGCAGCTGGTCCAGGCGGCCTGCGACGGGTCGGCGGCTCAGTCGTTCCTGCTGGGCTGAGGCCACTTCACGGTCACGCGTTCCCCCGGTCTCCCGTTCGCGGGGACCGGGTGGGACGCGGCCAGGAACCCGTACATGTCGTTGAGCTGGTGCAGGGCCTGGACGGCGTCCCGCCACACGGGGCAGGGCCACGCGCGATGACGCCCGTACCAGGTGCGGCACGACTTGCACCGGTGCCGCTCGTTCGGTTCGTGCACCCGCAGCAGTCCCCGCCACCACGGCAGGGCGTCGCGCAGCCGCTCGCGCAGCTCGAAGACGTCGTGGGGCGAGTCCGGCCGCGCGAGCTGGTCCATGGTCTCGTAGACGACGTCGATCACGGCCCGGTGGAAGGGCTCCTGCCGTTCAGCCAGCGCCATGTCCCAGATCCTCCGCGACGTGGTGAGCGGGTGGACTGACATGACTGTCCCCGGCCGCGCGAACGCCCTCCGCAGTTGAGACAGGCACGGGGGGAGTCTATGTTGGACGAGAGCGGGGTTTCAACTGGCGAAAATCCCGGCACCCAGGAGTTCATTTCCCTGGGTGGAGACGACCACCGCACGCGCGCGACGGGGGGCCGGCGATGGCAGGGGAACGCTCCCTGGCGGACAGGCTCAACCACCTCTTCGCCCTGCACACCGCGCGGCCGGGCCAGGAGTACAGCAACGAGCAGGTCGCCGCGGCCATCGCGGAGACCGGCGTCACCATCTCCCAGAGCTACATCTGGCAGCTGCGCAAGGGCAAGAAGGACAACCCGACGTTCAAGCACCTGCAGGCACTGGCAGGCTTCTTCGGTGTGCCCGTGAGCTACTTCTTCGACGACGAGGTCACCGACCGCGTCGACGAACAGCTGAA
>JASLAV010000111.1 GCA_030146905.1 Lentzea sp.
CGCGGTCGACCTCGTGACAGCGGGTTGGGTGATCATCGGCGCTCCCGAGCCACGTACACGGCGGCGATGATGATCGCGGCCTGGATCATCTGCGCGATCGAGTCCGGCAGGTTGTGCTTGATCAGCGTGGCCCTGACGAGCTGCATGAGGACCACGCCGAACACCGTGCCGAGCACCCGGACCTTGCCTCCGGTGAGCGGGGTGCCGCCGACGACCACCGCGGTGATCGCGGACAGCTCCATGAGCAGCCCCATGTCGGCGGGGTCGCTGGCGGCGAGCCTGGACGTGGCCAGGACGCCGGCGACCGCCGCGAGCACGCCGGAGATGGCGTAGACGCCGACCAGCACCCGGTTGACCGGAAGCCCTGCCAGGGTGGCCGCCTTGCGGTTGCCACCGACGGCGACGAGCTGGCGGCCGAACGTCGTGCGGTTCATCAGACCCGCGACCAGCAACGCCAGCAGGCCCGCGATCAGCACGCTGACCGGGATCCCGAACAGGTCGTCGGTGCCCAGCGCGAGGAACGCCTGGTCGTGCAGCTGCACGAGCTGCCCGTCCGCGATCACCAGCGCCAGTCCACGCCCGCCGACCAGCAGTGCCAGCGTGGCGACGATGGGCTGGATGCCGATCTTGGCGACGAGGAAGCCGTTGAACGCCCCCGCAAGCACGCCGACCACGAGCGCCATCACGATCGCGACGAGCGGCCCCGCGCCGAGGTAGAGCGGGATGACCGCCGCCGCCAGCGCCATGACGGCGCCGACGCTCAGGTCGACGCCCTCCGTGCCGATCACGAGCGCCATGCCGAGCGCGACGATCAGGACGGGTGCGGCCTGCACGAGCTGGGTCGTGAAGTTGCCCAGCGTCAGGAAGTTGGCCGTGAACACGGCGTTGAACAGCAGCAGGACCGCGACGGCGACGTAGACACCGTTGTCCTGGAGCCAGCGCGTCCTGGCGGCTGTCCTAGTGGCTGCCAGCGTCATCCATCACCTCCGACGCGATCGCTTCGAGCACGTGCTCGCGGGTGAGCCGGTCGCCTTCCAGCTCACCGGCGACGGCACCGTCGCGCAGGACGACGAGCCGGTCGGCGCCGTCGAGCAGCTCGTCCAGTTCGGAACTGATCAGCAGCACCGCCAGGCCTTCCCGCGCGAGCTCGTCGATCAGCGCCTGCACCTCCGCCTTGGCGCCGACGTCGATGCCGCGCGTCGGTTCGTCGAGCAGCAGGATCTTGGGTTCGGTGCACAGCCACCTGGCCAGCAACACCTTCTGCTGGTTGCCGCCGGACAGCTCCGCGACCTTCTGCTCTGGGCTGGACACCTTGATGCGCAAGCGCTTGACGAACGTGTCGACGATCCGGTCCTGTTTGGACCTGCTGGTCACGCCGAACCTGCTCAGCCTCGGCAACGCGGCCAGCACGATGTTCTCGCGCACGGAGAGGTTCGGGATGATCCCCTCCGTCTTGCGGTCCTCCGCGAGCATGCTGATGCCCGCCCTGGTGGACGCCTTCACGTTGTGCGGCACCGGTTTGCCCGCGACGAGCACGGTGCCGCCGTCGAGCGGGAGCGCGCCGATGATCGCCTTCGCGGTCTCGGTGCGGCCGGAGCCGAGCAGCCCGGCGAGGCCCACCACCTCACCGGGCCGGATCGTGACGCTGACACCGTTGATGCGGGGCTTGCTGGTCAGGTCGCGCGCCTCCAGCACCGGTGCGGTGTCGGCGTGGTGTCCCTCGCCGAACGCCGTCGTGCCGTGCTTCTCGATCTCGTTGACCGACCGGCCCAGCATCAGCGACACCAGCTCGATGCGCGGGAGGTCCCGCAACGGTCCGCTGTGGACGTTCTTGCCGTCCCTGAGCACCGTGACCGTGTCGCAGATCCGGTACAGCTCGTCCATCCGGTGGCTCACGTAGATGATCGCGATGCCCTCCTCGTGGAGCTTGTCGACGACGCCGAGCAGCGTCTCCACCTCGCGAGGTTCGAGCGACGACGTGGGCTCGTCCATGATCACGACGTCCGCGTCCACCGCGACCGCCCTGGCCAGCGCGACCATCTGCTGCTCGCCGACCGCGAGCGTCCCGAGGGGGCTGCGCACGTCAGCCGTGATGCCGTAGCTCTTGAGCAGCTCGGCGGCGTCGGCGTCGCGGCGGGCGCGGTCGATCAGGCCGAACCGCGTGCGCGGCTCGCGGCCCAGGAACAGGTTCGCGGACACGCTCATCAGGGGGACGAGGTTGACCTCCTGGTAGATCGTGGAGATCTGGCCGTCGCGCCGGATCTGGCCGGCATCCGGGGTGTGGATGCCGGTCAGAACCTTGATCAGCGTCGACTTGCCAGCACCGTTCTCCCCGACCAGCGCGTGGATCTCACCCCTGCGGAGGGTGAAGTCCACGTCGCTGAGCGCGCGAACGCCGGCGAAGGTCTTCGTGACGCCGGCGACCTCGATCACCGGATCAGTAGGCATTGGCCAGCTTCTGCGTCGCGTTCGTCGAGTCGTACTCGTCGTCGGAGATCACGATGTTCTGCGGGATCTCGTCGCCCTTGCCGAACTTCTCCAGCGTGTCGAACGCGAGCGGGCCGAAGCGCGGGTTGGACTCGACGACCGCGGTGTAGCTGCCGTCCACGAGGAGCTGGACTGCGTTGCGGGTGCCGTCGATGGACACGATCTTGACGTCCTTGCCCGGCTGCTTGTTCGCCGCCTTGAGGGCGGTGACGGCACCGATGCCCATCTCGTCGTTCTCCGCGTAGACGGCGGTGATGTCGGGGTTGCTCTGGATGAGCTGCTCCATCACGGCCTGGCCCTTGGACCGGTCGAACTCACCGGTCTGCTCCGCGACCACGCTCAGGCCCGGGGTGCCGGCGATGCCGTCCTTGAAGCCCTTGGTCCTGTCGACCGTGACGTTGTTGCCGGAGGCGCCGAGCAGGATCGCGATCTTGCCGGTCCCGCCGGTGGCCTTGATCATCTGCTGGGCGGCTCGCTTGCCCTGCTCGACGAAGTCAGACCCGATGAACGTCAGGTAGTCCGTGCACGGCTGCGACGTCACCTTGCGGTCGATCGTCACGACGGGCACCTGCTTGGCCTTGGCCGCGTCGAAGGCCGGCTGCAGGCCGTCGGAGTTCAGCGGCGCCACGATCAGCAGCTTCGCCCCGCGGTCGATGAGCGACTTGATGTCGCTGATCTGCTTGTTCAGGTCGCTCTGCGCGTTCGTGTACAGCAGCTCGGCCCCCCGCTTGGCGGCCTCGTCCCTGATCGACTGCGTCTCCGCGGTGCGGAACGGGTTGGCCTCCTTCTCCGACTGGGAGAAGCCCACGACCGCCCCCTTGAGGTCGACCTGCGGGTATCCGATCTTGCTCCGCGCGCAGCCGGGCCCGGCGCTCTGGTTCTGCGCGGCACTCGCGGCAGGCCCACCGCTGGCAGCGGTCTGTTGACTCTCTCTCGCAGTGCAACCGGTCACGAGCAGGGCGGCGACTGCGATGAGCAGGATGCGAGACATCTTTGGCTCCTACACGGGCTATGCGTGGTGGCGCTCTCAGGCGCTAGATTTGCATCGTTGTTCCAACGATGTAAAGACCCGAGACCGTCCCGGTATGATTCCCGGTACTTTTCTGGAGGCTCTGTTGGCCACGCTCAAGGACGTCGCCCGGCTGGCGGGCGTGTCGGTCAAGACCGTGTCGAACGTGGTCAACGGCTACTCGTTCGTGAAACCGGACAACCGCCGCCGCGTCGAGGAAGCCCTCGAAGCGACCGGCTACCGCCCCAACCTCGGCGCGCGCAACCTGCGCCGGGGCCGCACCGGTTTCATCGCCCTGGTGCTACCGGAGCTCTCGATCCCCTACTTCGCCGAGCTGGCGGGGCTCGTCATCGCCGCGGCCCAGGAGCACGAGTGGAACGTGCTCATCGAACAGACCTTCGGCACCCTGGCCGGCGAACGCGCGGCCCTGGCCTCCCTGGGCCCGCACCTCGTCGACGCCGCCATCCTGAGCCCGGAGGCGTTGCAGGTCGACGACTTCCAGCTGTCGGTCCCCACCGTCCTGCTGGGCGAGCACGCGGTGGACGTCCCGATCTCCCGCGTGGGCATCGACAACGTCGCCGCCGCCCAGACCGCCGTCCGCCACCTGATCTCACTGGGCCGCACCCGGATCGCCGCCATCGGCGCACACCCGCACCGCGGCACCGCCGCGCTGCGCCTGGAGGGCTACCGGGCGGCGCTGGCCGAGGCCGGGCTGCCGTTCTCCCAGGACCTCGTCGTGCCGGCGTTGAACTACCACCGCGCGGACGGCGCGGCGGCCATGAAGTCGTTGCTGGACATGCACACTCCGCCGGACGCCGTGTTCTGCTTCAACGACCTGCTGGCGATCGGTGCGATGCGGACCGCGGCGGAGCGGTCCGTGCGGGTGCCGGGAGATCTGGCCGTGGTGGGCTTCGACAACAACGAGGAGAGCGTTTACAGCTCTCCGTCGCTGACGTCGGTGGCCCCGGACAAGGGCGCCATCGCCCGCGCCGCCGTGGACCTGCTGCACCGGCGGGTGGACGCGCCCGACGACGCCTTGGAAGACGTGGAGACGCCGTTCTCCCTGCTGGTCAGGGAAAGCACCGTGGCACAGTGACTACGGACGGCTGAACGCGTCGTAGGTGGCCTGGTCGAACAGCACGAACCGGACCAGGTCGACGGTGGCGTCCTCCACCGCTTCACGCGCGATCTTCGCGGCGCTGCGGACGGGCCAGCGGTAGACGCCGGTGGAGATGGCCGGGAACGCGATGCTCCGCGCGCCCAGGTCCGTGGCGATCTTCAGCGAGTTGCGGTGGCAGTCGGCGAGGAGCGCGGAGCGGTCCTCCGCGTCCGACCAGACCGGGCCCACGGTGTGCACGACCCAGCGGGCGGGAAGCCTGCCGGCGGTCGTGGCGACGGCCTGACCGGTCCCGAGGCCGCGACCGTAGTGGCCGGCCCGCAACTCCCTGCACGCGGCGAGGATCTCCGGGCCGCCCTTGCGGTGGATCGCGCCGTCCACTCCCCCGCCGCCCAGCAGGGACGAGTTGGCGGCGTTGACGATCACGTCGACTTCCTGCTCGGTGATGTCGCCGAGGACGTACTCGATGGTGGCCACGTTCCCGATTGGATCACACGGCGCTGCCACGCGCCCGCGTTGTTCCTCGGCCGCGTGGCAGGGCGGTGAACGCCATGAGCGGGACGCCGGACGATCCGCGACGTCAGGCCATGCGCTGACCACCGCGGTTCGCGGCTCACCCCAGCGGACAGGTCGCCACGTCGTCCGGCCGCGCCAGCGTCGCCGACGCCGGTGGGGCCACCCCGTCCAGCCACCGCTCCAGCGCCGCGAACGCCGACCGGTGGCACGGCGCGAGCGGCCGCAGCCGGTCGGGGTACGCGTCCACGAGCCCGTCCACGTGCGTGCCCTGCTCGACCCGGTAGTACCGGTGCAGCCGGTCGGGCGTCATGGCCGCGTACACGTCCGAGTCCTGGCTGATCGGCAGCAGCACGTCGTACGTCCCGTGCACCGTGATCAGCGGCCGCTTCACCTTGCCCGTCAGGTCGATCCGCGACACCAGCGGTCCGGCGACGCGACGTCGTGCGGCGTACGAGTAGTCCGCGTCGCAGGCAGGTGTTCCCGGGACGCAGAACGGCACACCCGCCTCCAGCTCTCCGTCGAAGCCGGGGTCGAACTCCTCGCGGTAGATCCGCTGCGTGAGGTCCCAGTAGTAGCGGTAGTGGTAGTCCCACAGGAACTCCGTGCCGGCCGGGAAGCCCGCCGCGACCATCTGCGCGTGCGCCTCCGCACTGCCCGCGAGGTAGGCCGGGTAGGCGCGGAGCACGGGCGGCAGGAACGTCAGTGGGTTCGGGCCGTCGGCCGTCCACAGCGTCCCCTCCCAGTCGACGCCACCGTCGTAGAGGTGCGCGCGGTTCTCCAGCTGCCAGCGGACGAGGTAGCCGCCGTTGGAGATGCCGGTGGCGATCGTGCGGTGCGGGGCGCGGCCGTAGCGTTGCCGGACAACGGACTTCGCCGCGACGGTGAGCTGCGTGAAGCGCTGGTTCCACTCCTCCATCGCGCGGCCGTCGCGGTAGAACTGCGCGCCGGTGTTGCCCTTGTCGGTGGACGCGAAGGCGTAGCCGCGGGACAGCACCCAGTCGGAGATCGCGCGGTCGTTGGCGTACTGCTCGCGCACGCCCGGTGCGCCGGTGACGACCAGGCCGCCGTTCCAGCGGTCCGGCAGCCTCACCACGAACTGCGAGTCGTGCCAGCCGTGGTTCGTGTTGGTGCGGGACGTGTCCGGGAAGTAGCCGTCGATCTGGACGCCGGCGACGGGAGCGGGCACGGGCAGCTGCGCGCTCGTGAGACCCGCCCAGTCGGCCGGATCGGTGTGGCCGGTCGCCGTCGTCCCGGTGGTGGTGAGGTCGGCGAGGTGGACCAGCTGCTGATGTTCGGCGCCGGGAACGGTCACCGCGGAGACGGGCGGGGCCAGCGCGAGCACGAGTACCAGCGGGATCAACATAGCTGGTCAAGCTAGCGACGGCGGGATCAGGGCGACATGGTTGCCTGCCACACAAGACCCGCTTTGGAGGTGGTGAAGCCGAACAGGTCCAGCACGCGGCGCACCTGGGGCTGGGTGTCGTGGAGGGTGAACGACTTGTCGTTGTGGTGCGCGGCGCGCAACAGGAGCAGGAGGCTGCGCAGCCCGCTCGCGGACAGGAACGTCACCTCGGCCATGTCGACGGACACGCCGTCGGTGGCGGTGTCTGTGATGCAGGGCAGCACCGCGGCGAAGAACAGCTCGCAGTTCGTCACGTCCAGCTCACCCCGGCAGATGACGACGAACCGGGTACCGCGGCGCTGCGTCCGCACGGCGAACGGGCTTGTCTCACAGGCGGCCATCGGGGACCTCCCATCGGAGAGCGGAGCACCACTCCACTCCACCGCGCCAACCGGGCGATAGCAGCGCGAACGAACCTCGCCACCCCGAAAACGAAGTGCCTCAGCCTGACCGCAGGGTCCGCGACGGCGGCACACCGTAGGCGGCGCGGTAATGCGCGGCGAAGACACCCGGACGGGCGTAACCCCAACGCGCGGCGATCGCCGTGACTGACCCGTTCGCAGC
>JASLAV010000129.1 GCA_030146905.1 Lentzea sp.
CTCGCCGAGGTCAAGCGGCACCTGGACACCACGTTCCTGGCGCCGCTGCGCAATCCCGAGCTGGCGGCGGCGTTCGGGCAGAAGCCCGGCGGGTCGCTGCTGATGTACGGGCCACCCGGTTGCGGCAAGACGTTCATCGCCAGGGCGATCGCCGGTGATCTCGGCGCGTCCTTCATCCACGTGACCCTCGCGGACCTGCTCAGCAAGTGGATCGGGGAGAGCGAGAAGGCGATCCAGAGCGTGTTCCGCAACGCACGCGCGGCGGCGCCGTGCGTGATCTTCTTCGACGAGTTCGACGCGCTCGGTGGACGACGCACGTCCGGTGGGGGCGGGTCGCAGTCGATGCGGATGCTCGTCACCCAGCTGTTGGAGGAGCTCGACGGCGTGGCCGGTGCCAACGACGGGGTGTACTTCCTGGCCGCGACGAACCGGCCGTGGGACATCGACTCCGCGCTGCGCCGGCCGGGCCGGATCGACAAGACTGTGCTGGTGCTGCCGCCGGACGCGGCCGCCAGGGCGGCGATCGTCCAGGGCGTGCTGGAGGGCAAGCCGGCTGATGACGTCGACGTCACCGCCGTCGCGGCTGCTACGGAGGGGTTCTCCGGTGCAGATCTCAGCCACCTCACGACCACCGTCCTGCAGCAGGCGATGGTCGAGTCGATGAGCAGGGGTGAGCTGGTGCCGGTCACCACCGGCGCGGTGCTGGCCGCGGCCCGCGGCATCACGCCGTCCACGACGTCCTGGTTCGACCAGGTGGCGCCGGTGCTCGAGTACGGCGTCGACGACGGCACCTTCGACCAGCTCCGGGCGTACCGGGTCAAGCGGGGCATGCGATGAGCGACTTCGGCACGGCCGCCGGTGACGCCGTGGAACGGGACCTCGACCTGGCGTGGGAGCTCTTCGCCGCACAGCCCGCGCATCCCAAGGTCGCCGAGCTGGCGTCGCGGGTGCTCGTGGCCCAGCCGGAGCGGAGCAGCGCGTCGCTGTTGCTCGGCAACCACCGCGAGATCTGTGGTGAGACCGGCGAGGCGCGGCGTCTCTACCTCCAGGTGGCCGGTCGCCTCGACACCCAGTTCATCAACGCCGCTCGCGCTCTCCGGCACCTGGCGTTCGCCGAGCGCGACCATCCCGAGGCGCTGCGGTGGGCGCGCACGGTGCTGGGCGAAGACCAGGAGGACTGGGCAGACTGGATGGAGCTGGGCTTCGCCCTCGCACTCTGCGGTGAGCCCGAGGACGGGTGGCGCCGGCTCGACGAGGCGGTGGCCCTGTGCTCACGGACGGTGCCGGACGACCTCCCCGGTGCGTTCGGGACGCGCGCGGCGTACCTGCTGGGGAGCTTCGCACCGCCCGACCGGTTCGTCCCCGCGGCAGAGGAGGCCATCCGCGCCGACGCGGCGAACTCCTGGGTCGCCCTGATGCTCGGCTGGTCCTACCTGGTGCAGTACCGGTTCGCCGACGCCGAGCGGCTCGGTCTGCGGCTGCTGCGCGAGAACCCGACGGAGGAGATGCTGCAGGGCCTGGTGGGGACGGCCAGGACGATGCTGCAGGTCGTCGAGAAGGCGCAGGACAAGGACTTCACGCTGGAGGACATCCGCCGCACCGGGGTGATCGAGATCGGGTGGCGGCAGCTCCGCGACCGGATGCTCGGCACGGATCTGCCCTCCGCGCTGGCGGCGTTGGACGAGGTGATGCCCGCCGGCCTGCGCGCCACTCTGCGGCCGGGGGTCTCGATCTCCGATGAGCCGGGGAGCGACGAGGTGGGCTCCATGGTCGCGGAGGACCTGGTGGCCTGGCACGACGGCCAGCAGCCCGGCTCCGGTTCGGCGTGGGGACTGGCCGAGCCGTTCCGCCTGATGTCGGCGGCCGAGATCATCGCCATGAACGCCGAGATCGAGGCCGACCCGGCTGCGCACCCGGACTGGCCGGAGAACGAGATGTGGGAACAGGTGATGACCGACGACGCCGGGGCGTACCTGGTCGCCGTCGCGTTCGGGGCGTTGGTCGTGCGGCGGCCGGGGCGTCCCGACGAGCCCGTCGCCGCGTCGATGGCCGACTGGGTCTGGGACCGGGTGGCCGGCTTCGGTGGTGCGGACCCGCGACCGGCACCGCGGAGGACCGCACCGCTGGACGGCTGATCACTCGGGCACGGTCAGCCACCGCTGGGCGTCGTCGCACCGGCGCTGGACCATCCGCACGCCGTCGCGGATCTCCGGCCCCGGCGCGCCCACGCACAGCCGGCTGCGCATGTTGACGATCCGCAGCGCCCCCCGACGCCTGTTCGAACCGCCAGAACTGGTGTTCCTTGCCGTTGCACTCCCATTGCACGACGTACGACTGCTCGACGACGCTTTCCTGGAACGCTTCCAGGCAGAACGACGGACGGCCCACCGCACGCACCTGGAAGAAGTTCTGGTCGGAGCCATGAGGATCGGAGATCCGCCACATTCCGAGTTCGCGTGACGGCGATTCCGCCAAAGTGATGTGCGCGCCTTCTCGGCCGGGGTTCTCCACCACGGCCAGCCGCAACTCGGAATTGCTCGGCCGAATCACGACCGGCCGGTGGTGAACGGCGGTCGTCTCCCCGGACGTCGCCACGAACCAGATCCCGGTGGCGACCAGGACGACCGCCGCCGCCGCCGCGGCGACCCACCTCCACGGGAGGGGCGGTCTGCTCGCCGGCGCGGGGTTGACGAGCCGTTCCCGCACCTCGACGAGTTCATCGATCAGATCCGTCCGCCCGCACGCGTGCAAGATCGCGCGCAGCTCGTTCGCGGTGGGGAGCCGATGACCGCGCTCGATCGCCGACAGGTCCGGTCTGTGCAGGTAGAAGTGGTTGCGTTGGGCGTGGTCGGCGACGTTCTGCTGCGTCTTGCGTCCTCGCAGTTCGCGCAGCGCCGCCCCGAACTCGGAGATCGATGCGAGTTCGCTGGTGTTCACGTCGCCTCCACTGCGTGCCCGTTCGATCACGCAGTGTAGGAGCTGTCGGGGACACATCCCCGACAACCTGACGGTCCCAAACGGCTGGTCCGCCCGATCGGGTTGTGCACATCATCGGTGCGTCCCGTCCACTCCAACCGAGGAGTCGTCATGAAGGCAGCGGTTCTGCTCGGAGCAGCCGTGCTCATCACCTCGATCGCCGTTCCGGCCGTCGCGAACGCCGCTTCTGTCAATTGCACCAAGAAGCTGTGGAACACCGTCGGCAACATCACCTGCACGAGCACCGGCGGCAGGTATGTGTTCTCGGACGTGTACGCGAACTGCGACAACCAGTCCGACATCCACCGCGGGCAGTGGGTGGTCGACGGATCGTCGACGCAGCGGTTCGAATGCCGCCACAAAATCAACGACATTCACACCGTGATCTGATGTGACTCCGAAGGGCCCGGCCTGTGCGCCGGGCCCTTCGGCCTGGAATTGTGTTCGGTGTCGATGGAATCTTTCAGCAAAACGACCACCCGGCATTTTTCTGTGCGAGCTGGAATGCTTCACTCGATCGTGTGACACCTCACCTGGTTCCGGGGTGTCGCCGGATAGGAAGTAACGACGGAAGGCGCCCTTTCGATGTGGGTCAGTGCACGATTGGGTGATGGATTCGCCAGGTATCCGCTCTGTAGTTCCGAATTGACCCGGAGTGACTTCTGTTAAGCGATCATCGAGCCGCGTTCGACGTTCTCGCGTCCGCGCTGGCGCATTGTCAGGTGGAGCGAGTCACCGGAGCATTGCGCATTGTCGGCAACGCGGGTGGACTGTTCCACCTGCGCGACGGTGCGGTGATCGCGGTGGACAGCCCCGGCTCACCCGGAGTGGAGACGCTGCTCCTGGGCTCGGTCGGGATCAGCGCGGAGGACTGGGCAGCGGCGCTGACGGCGAGTGTCGAGACGCGGTCGCTCCAAGCGGCGCTCGTCGCTCGCGGGGTCATCGGACCCGCCAGGGCACAGGCTGTCGCCCTGGCCGCCGTGCGGGACGCGGCGTTCGCCGTCGCCGCCGGTCGCATCGAGCGGTACGCCGTCGTCGATGATCCCGTCGACGTGCCGCTGCTGCCGGTGACCGGTGGGGTCGAACCGGACCTGTTGCTGGCGGACACGGTTCGCCGGCTGAACGCGGTCGCCTTGTCCCCCTACGAGAACAGGGTGGTGCTCCGCCCTGCGGTCAAACCGGTCGGCTTGACCGCGGAACGACGGGAGATCGTCGCGCACGCCACCGGACGGCGCACCGTGCGGGACATCGCCTTCGCCGTCGGCCGGGGTCTTCACCCGGTCGCCGTCGAGGTGTCCCGCATGCTCGGCGAGGGGGTGCTGGAGATCGCCTCGCCGGACGTGTCGTTCGGTTTCGCGCACGGGGAACTGGTCTCGTTGCGTCCCAGGGCAGGACCGGGGCCGGCCGGTGGCCCCGGGGCCGACCAGGGCGGTTCGCTGCCCGCTCGCCGTCCAGGGCGGGTCGCGCCTGATTCCCGGAACCGCCCGAGGTCACCTTTCCGAAGCAGGAAGGAAGAGTCTTGGACTACGACGCCCTGGTCGCCGAGTTGCGGCAGCTCCGGGAGAACGTCGCCGGAGTGACCGACACGGTGATAGCCGCGTCCGACGGAATTCCGATCATTTCCGATGTCGCGAAGAACGTCGATCCCGCGCACATCTCCGCGCTCGCCGCCGCCGATCTCGGAATCGCGCGCCAGGCGGCGGAGGTGATCGGTCTGGGAACGCTCAGCCAGACCGTGGTGTTCGGCAGCAAGGGCTACATGGTCGTGTACGCCATCGGCCGGATGTCGTTGATGGTCGCGCTGGGGGACAAGGGGCTGAACCTCGGACGCCTGCTCCACGAGTCCCGCCCCGCGATAGAGCGGATCGGGTCGATCCTGACGCCTTAGCGCACCGTCCGCCGAACGGAGGAATGGTCGCAGCACATGCCCATCCTTGGTTCATTGCTCTCGTCGATGACGTCTGTGTGGGGACGTGTCCGCATGCGATCGAGGCACGAGCTGTCAGCCACGCCTCAATCACCAGTTGACCTAGGGAAGTGGAATTTGATGAACATCGATACCGCACTCAAAGAGGCCATGTCCATCAGCGGCGCTGTCGGTGTCGCGCTGGTGGACTACGACAGCGGCATGTCGCTCGGCCACGCGGGCGGCGGTGACTGGCTGAACCTGGAGATCGCGGCGGCCGGCAACACCGAGGTCGTCCGGTCGAAGCTGCGGGTGATCCAGACGCTCGGCCTCAGCGACAGCATCGAGGACATCCTGATCACGCTGCACCGCCAATACCACCTGATCCGGTTGATGGGCGGTGTGAAGTCGAGGGGATCGCTCTTCCTCTACCTGGTGCTGGAAAGAGACGTCGCGAACCTCGCGCTGGCCCGCCACCAGCTCAAGCGGATCGAGACCGACCTCCACGTGTGAGTCGCGGGAGTTCCACGGGCCGGGCAGGTCTGCGCAGATCCGCCCGGCTGCGCGACCGCACCAGGGCCGCCCTCTACGCGCAGTCGCACGGGCTGGTGTGACCAGGCCGGAGGTAGTGTCGTGAGGTGGAGAAGATCGTCCGCATCGGCGTGTTCTACGACGGCACGTGGTTCGCGTACCTCAGTGACTTCTACGCGACCGCGCACCGCAGGGCCGCACGGATCGCGTTGGACGGCCTGCACGACGCACTGCGCTGGTACGTCCACCAGGAGACCGGGCAGCCGCTCGACGAGTGCGTGATCGCCGAGGCGCACTACGCGCGCGGCCGCATCGAGACGCCGGCCGTGTCGTTCGACGCGGCGCTGACCGCTGCCGGGATCACCCGCCACGACATGCCCCTCGTCGGCGGCAAGGAGAAGGGCGTCGACGTCCACCTCGCGCTGGAGGCGTGGGACCGGGCGATGTCCGTGCCGCTGCAGTGGGTCGTGCTGCTCACCGGTGACGCCGACTTCACCCCGCTCGTGACGCGGCTGACCGCGCGGGGCGTGCACGTGGTCGTGCCGGTCGTCGACGTGCGGATCGTCGACAAGCCACCGGCCTGGACCCCGCGGACCGCGGCGCCGTTGCGGGCGGCCACGCCCTTCTCGCCGGGCTTCGACTCGTTGTTCGACCCCGCTGACCGGGCCGACTACCCGTTGCGGCGCGCGTTCGTGCGGTCCGCGGAGGCGGTCGCGTCACCGGTGGGATCGCCTCGCGGACGCCGGCGGGGAACGGTCGCCAGCTGGAAATCGGGGCAGGCGCACGGTTTCATCACCGACAGCCGCGGCGGTTCGTGGTTCGTTTCCCGCGACGACCTGCCGCGGGGTTTGACGTTGTTGTTGGCGGGCACGCCGGTGTCGTTCACCGGATCACCCGTTCCCGTCGCCGGCAGGAAGTACCCGCGCGCACAGGCTGTTCGCCTCGACGACTTTCCGCGCGCCTGACACATCGGTGGCGACCGGTGTCAGCGGAATGTCAGCGCCGGTCGAGATCCTTTCGGCACATCGAACGAATCCCCTGCACGAGTAAGGGCTCGCAGTGCTGAAGAAATCTGTTTTCGTGGTGTTGATGGGTGCGCTGATCAGCGCGTCCTTCGGGGCGGGCGCGGCCAACGCCGCCACCGCCCGCAACGGCGTCTGTGAGTCGGGCGAGTTCTGCCTGTACTACAACAGCAACCAGGCCGGTTCGGTTTCCGACTTCACCACCTCCATTCCCGACTACGGCGACGACCAGCCGAGCTGCTACGAGTTCAAGAGCGCCGGCAATGGTCAGGGCCTGTGCGTGAAGAACAACGCCGCCGCCGTCTGGAATCGCACCGGCGGCTCGGTCACGGTCTACTTCAACAGCGGTTACGCCGGTCCGCGCCAGACCATCGCGGCCGGTGCGAAGGCCAACCTGAACTCGGACCTCAAGAACGAGAACGCCGCGCACAAGCTCGGTGACGGTGGCGGCACGACGCCGCCGGAGGGCAGCTACGGCACGCCCGCGACCAACCCGCACCCGTCGGCGACGGCACGCGCGCCGCAGGCGACGAAGCGCACGCAGCACGTTGACGACCAGATCCGGGCGCTGACCGGTGAGAAGGACTGCTGGGTGGGCGACTACCGCAGCTACGAGTCCTCGACGAGCAACCACAACACCGGCAACGCGCTCGACTGCACCATCTCGAACGCGATCGGCTCGCACCCGTCGGCGGCGCAGAAGGAGCAGGGCTGGAAGCTCGCCCGCTGGCTGCAGAAGCACGCGTCGAAGCTCGACGTCCGCTACGTGATCTGGCAGGGCAAGATCTGGAGCGTCGCCCGCTCGTCCGAGGGCTGGCGCGACTACACCGCGGGCACCGGTGTGACCGGCGGTCACTACGACCACGTCCACGTCTCGATCCAGAACCCCCACGGCGACTGATCGACGCGGGCTGAACGGGGCAGGTGGCGACTTCGCCGCCTGCCCCGTTCCGCTGTTCAGGACCGCAGGTCGTGGACGATGAGCGAGGCCGCGAGCAGCCGGATGTCGGCGGGGTCGGCCGGGTTGTAGCCGGTGAGCTCGGTGACGCGGCGCAGGCGGTAGTTCAGCGTGTTGCGGTGCAGGTGCAGCTTCTCCGCGGCGCGGTGGCGGTTGTGGTCGCTGTTGAGGAACACCCGCAGCGTGTGCAGCAGGTCGGGGTGCTCGGCCAGCTTGTCCATCACCAGCGCGAGGCGCTTGCGACCGGGGCCGGGGCGGCAGAGCTGGTACTCGAGCAGCACGTCGTCGAGGACGTAGGCGCCGGGCGGCCGTCCGAGCCGCTGGACCAGCTCGGCGATGTCGGCGGCCTGCCTGGCGGCGGTGGGGACGTCCTCGCGGCTCTCGGCGGCGGCGATGCCGCCGACCAGGCC
>JASLAV010000149.1 GCA_030146905.1 Lentzea sp.
GCCCAGGCCGCGTGCAGCGGCGCGGGCTGCGCGGGCCTCGACCCGCAGGTGCAGGGCTGCTCGTCCAGCGCCACCGACCTGACCGCCACGCGGATGCGCTCGACAGGCACGGTCGCCTACACCGCGTTCGTGCGCAGCAGCAGCGCCTGCAACGCA
This sequence comes from Lentzea sp., assembly GCA_030146905.1. The sequence goes on from JASLAV010000149.1 coordinate 157, forward strand.
CGCTGGACGCGGGTGATCGTGGAGGTCAACTCGTGTTGCTTCACGCGCGAGTTCGCGGTCGAATCCCAGCGCTGGCTCAACAGCAACTGGATCGCGTCGGACTTCCGGACCGTGACCGTCGGATCGGGTGCGGTGGGAACGTACTGGACGAACATGGTCGACAACCGCTCGGACGACAGGGTCCGGGTGTGCACCCGTCTCATCCAGGACTCATGGTCCTGCGGGCCCTGGGAAGCCTGATCCAGGCCGCGATCGAAGCCGGCATGGCGAGCCTTCGGGCGACTTCGGTCCACCCGGAGGCTCGCCACGCGCTTCAGCGCACGGTGATGACCAGCTTGCCGGTGGTGTGTCCGGTCTCTCCCAGGGCGTGAGCCCTGGCGCCTTCTGCGAGGGGGAAGGTGCCGGAGACGTGCGCGCGCAGCTTTCCCTGATCAGCGAGCCGGGCTACAGCGCGCATCCCGGCCTGGTCGTGCTCGACGAGCAGGACGACGGCGCGGACCTGCGCCTTCTCCGCGGCGACCTGGGTGTCTTCCGCGTGCGGTACCAGGGACACCAGGAGCCCACCGGGACGGAGCACACCCACCGAACGGGTCGCGGTTTCCCCGCCGAGGGCGTCGAGGACGACGTCGTACCGCTGTTCGGTGTCGGCGAAGTCCTCGGTGCGGTAGTCGATGCAGGCGTCCACGCCGATCTCGCGCAGGAAGTCGTGCTTGGCGGCACTCGCGGTCCCGGTGACGTGCGCGCCGAGCTCCTTGGCGATCTGCACCGCGAGATGACCGACACCGCCGGCCGCGGCGTGGATCAGCACCCGTTGCCCCGCCCGCAGGTCCGCGGTGTCGACGAGGGCCTGCCAGGCGGTGAGCGCGGCCAGCGGGAGGGCGGCGGCCTGGACGTGGTCGATTCCGGCGGGCTTGGGCGCGAAGGCGCGGGTGGGGCCGGTCACGTACTCCGCGTGGGAACCGGCGCCGTAGGGGTAGGGCAGCATGCCGAACACCTCGTCACCCGGCCGGAACAGGGTGACCCCGACGCCGGTCTCCACCACGGTGCCGGAGACGTCCCACCCCAGGGTCATCGGCGGTGGCGGCAGGAAGATGGTGTGGGCGCGGTGTTTGAAGTCCGTGGGGTTGAGCCCGGCCGCGTGCACGGCGACGAGGACCTCTCCCGGGCCGGGCGCGGGCCGCGGGAGCTCGGTCAGCCGCAGGACCTCGGGGCCACCGAGGGCGGTCTGGTGCAGGGCGAGCATCACCGGGGTGCCGGGGTGTCCAGCGGCGTCTGTCGAAGTCATGTCGTCATCCTGGCGGGATGCCCCGACCCGTGACGATGGCAAGAAAGTCATCTTCCGATACGTTCCTGCCATGCCCTCCGACTCCGCGGCCGGCCGCGTTCCCCCCGCCGTCAGCACTCCGGCCACCCGCGCCGCGTCGTCCCGGGCACGTGACCTCGCCGACCGCGCGGCCGAGCTCGACCGCCGCCCGCGCCCGGACGCCCACAAGGTCGTCGTCCTCGTCCTCGACGGCGTCTACCCCTTCGAGCTCGGTATCCCGCACCGAGTCCTGGGATCAGCAGACGGCCGCTACGAGGTGTTGTCCGCGAGCGTGGACGGACAGCCCGTGCGCACCGACGCGGACCTGACCGTCACCCCCGGACACGGTCCCGAGGTGCTGTCCGAGGCGGACACCCTCGTCATCCCGCCGTACGCGCTCTCCCCGGCCTCGGCCGCCGCCCCGGACCCGCGCGCCGTCGCGGCCCTGTCACGCGTGCGCCCCGGCACCCGTCTGGTGTCCATCTGCACCGGTGCCTTCCTGCTGGCAGCGGCTGGTCTGCTGGACGGTCGGCGGGCCACCACCCACTGGGCGCTGGCCGACTACTTCCGGGAACTGTTCCCACGGGTCGAGCTCGACGCCGGCGTGCTGTTCGTCGACCACGGTGATGTGCTGACCTCGGCCGGGGCGGCGAGCGGGGTCGACGTCTGCCTGCATCTGGTGCGCCAGGACCACGGCAGCGAGGTGGCCAACCAGGTCGCCCGCCGGTGCGTGATGCCGCCGTACCGGGACGGCGGGCAGGCGCAGTACATCGAGCAGCCCGTGCCGCCGGCGAGCGCGACCGGCACCGGGCCGACACGCGACTGGGCGCTGCAGCGCCTCGGATCACCGCTGTCGCTGGACGAACTCGCCGCCCACGCGGCGATGAGCACCCGTACCTTCGCCCGGCGGTTCCGGGAGGAGACCGGCACGAGTCCCGGCCGCTGGCTGACCCAGCACCGGCTGCGGCGGGCGCGGCACCTGCTGGAGTCCAGCGACCTGCCGGTGGACCGCGTCGCCCACGAGGTCGGCTTCGCCACCGCCACCTCGCTGCGCCGCCACCTGGCGGCGGAGGCGGGGGTCGCCCCGTCGACCTACCGTCGCACCTTCCGCGCGTCGGGCCCGGTTCCCGGCGAGACCGGGTGAACCAGTCCCGCAGAGCGGCACCACACATGTTCATGTCGTTGAAACCAACGTGGTGCCCACGCTGACTTAGTGTCTCGTCATCTTCGACGAGATTGATCCATTCATCGGAACGGCTGCCACCTCACTGCCCGCGGCGCAGGGGCTGGCGGCCACCTGGTGGTGGCCGAAAGCGCAGGTCGGCAACACCCACCCCGGCGCGACGTCCCCGCTCGGCATGGTGTCCGCCTGCGCCTACTCCGGCGCCTATCCGACCGGGTACGGCCGCTACGCGAAGAACACGGAGGGGCAGCCGGAGGAGCTGTTCGACCGGCCGCAGGCGTCCGGTTTCACCCACTTCCAACAGTCCGGTACCGGCGCGATACGCAAGTACTACAACTACGTCCGGGTCACCCCGATGGTGCAGCCGCTGGACGTCCTCGGCGAGGCCTGGCCGCTGCACTACGAGACCGCTGAAGCCGGGTACTACTCGGCTGCTCTCGACACCGGTATCCGATGTGAGGTCACCGTCGGCGCCAAGGTCGCCGTCCACCGGTATGTCTTTCCCGAGCACCGCAGCGCACGGGTCGTCGTCGACCTGTCGTGCGGCGGGCTGGCCATCGACCTCGGCCGCACGGTGCCGCTGCGGGCGCACGTGGAAAGCCTCGGCAACGGCCACGCCCAGGGAACGGTGGTCGTCGAAGGCGTGCCGCTGTCGGTGTACATCAGGGTCGACAGCCCGGGCTGGCGGCAGATGCTCTGGCACGACCGCCGGCTGATCGAGGGCGGCACGCGGCTCGACTTCGACCGCATCAGGCAGACCACGCTGCGCCCGTTCGGGATGCTCTACATGGGCCCAACGACCGCCGGGCAGAGCGTCGAGATCCAGATCGGGTTCTCCCTGCGCGGCTGTGAACAGGCCAGGGAGAACCTGTACCGCGAATGCGGTGACGGGGCGCCGGCGTTCGACGTCGTCCGGGCGCAGACCAAGGCCCGGTGGCGCGACCACATCGGCCGGGTGGAGGTCGAGGGCGGGTCGCCCGCCAGACGGCAGGTGTTCGCGACGGCCCTGTACCACTCGCTGATCAAGCCGTGCTTCGCCGACGACGAGAGCCCGTTCTGGCCGTCCTCGGGACCCTTCGTGTTCGACATCTGCACCATGTGGGACATCTACAAGACCCAGCTGCCGTTGCTCATGGCCATCTGCCCCGACCGGGCGGTCGATCTGCTGGAGTCGCTGATCCGGGTCTGCGAGGAGGAGGGCAACTTCCCGATCGGATATCGGATGGCTCGCGGCGCGGACAGGTTCTTCCGGCAAGCGAGCGCGCTGGTCCACACCGCGCTGGCCGACGCGCACGCCCTCGGTCTCGGCGACCTGGACTGGACCTGGGCGCTGGTGCACATGTACGACGACCTGCGCCGGATGTACGGCGAAGACTTCTACGAGCACGGCGTCGTGCACCCGATCTCGCACACGCTCGACCTCGCCTACGCCTGCCACTGCACCTCCGGCGTCGCCCGGTCCCTGAACGACGTCCAGCTCGCCGACGACCTCGACGCGCGAAGCCGCCTGTGGTCCAACGCGTTCGACCCGGAGACCGGCCTGCTGCTCGACTCGTCGTTCTACGAGGGCGGCAAGTGGAACTACTCGTTCCGGCTGCTGCACGACATGGCCGCGAGAATCGCGATGGTCGGTGGGAACGAAGCCTTCGTCGGCATGCTCGACGCGTTCTTCGGCTACGGCGCCCCGCGCGTGGTGCAGCCGGGCAAGCGGCCCGGCGCGGCGGAGATGGCGGCCGGCTACCTGCTGAACCGGTTCGAGGGGCTGAACAACGAGCCGGACATGGAAGCGCCGTGGTCCTACCACTACGCGGCTCGGCCGGACCGCACGGCCGAGATCGTGCACGCGGCGCTGACCTGGCAGTTCGGCACCGGTCCCGGCGGCCTGCCGGGCAACGACGACTCCGGCGGGCTGAGTTCCTGGTACGTGTGGGCCTCGCTCGGCCTGTTCCCGGTCGCGGGGCAGAACCTGTTCCTCGTCAACGCGCCTGCGTTCAGCCACGCCACCCTGCACCTCGGGGACCGGGACTTCGTCATCGAGACGCGTGGACACCGTGAGACGTCCATCAGTTCCGACGGGTTGGACGCGGACCCGCCGCCGCAGTACGTGCAGTCCGCCCGGCTGGACGGCAAACCGCTGGACGCGGCGCACCTGCGCGCATCCGACGTCCACGCCGGTGGCCGGCTGCTGCTCGAACTCGGCCCGCACCCCTCGGAGTGGGGACGCAAGATCCTGCCGCCATCGGTGTCCGACCCGCTCGGAAAGGGGACCCGCACATGAGCAGGCCAAGCCGCCGTCTCGTCATCGTGGTCCGGGCCGACCCAGTCATCTGCGGTCACTCCGGAGAAGCCCGCAACCTGGCGGAGGTCGCGCTCACCCGCGGCTTCGACGACGTCCGGCTGCTGACCTGGCCGATACCCGTGCTGCAGGCGGCGGGCCTGCCGCTCAAGCCGCTGGACGGGATCATGCCGTACAGCGAGGGCATCACCGTGGAGCGGCCAGAGCCGGTCGGCGACTACCGGGTACCCGACGGCCGATACCTGGCAGGGCTGACGGGTCGCCTGGTCGAGCTGCTCGCCGAGCCGGTCCCGACCACGTGCGTGTCGATGTACCTCGCTCCGCACGACGCCGTGGTGCGTGACGCCGTCGACGCGGCACGCGCGGCCGGCTACGCACCCGACGTCCACACCATCGCGAAGGCGGTCGGCTCAGACGTCACCAACGTGATCCGCTCGTGCCTGCACGAGAGGCGGTTCGGGGCGGCCGTGGTCCTGTTCACCCGGTTCCTCGCCAACGACGAGGTGATCGCCGTGTCGGAGTACACCAGGCAGGAGATCATCGCGTGCGCGGAGGCCGTCGACGCGCACTGCGGCACCCGGTTCGCCCGCCAGTGCGTGCGCCGGATATCGGTCAGCTACCCGCCGATCGACACCTCGGCATACCTCGACCTCGATCCGGCGCTCGTGGACGCCGCCCTGAAGCGACGCGGCCTGGAGCGCGACGGGTACGTGTTGTTCCTGTCCAGGGTGACACGGGCCAAGGGCATCTACGACTTGGTGGACGCGTTCGCCCGGTGCCAGGCGCGGTCACGGCTGAAGCTCGTGGTCGCCGGCAACGGCCCCGAACTGGAGCACCTCCAGGCGATCACCCGGCACGACGACCGGATCCTCTTCCTCACCGACGTGGAGGACGAGGAGAAGCCGCTGCTGATGAACGGCTGCGCCGTGTACGCGCTGCCGACCAAGCCCGAACCGGACTTCGTCGAGACCTTCGGCATCGCGCTGACCGAGAAGATGCTCGCAGGCGGCGGGCCGGTGATCACGACCACCACCGGAGGCGTCGGCGAAGCGGTGGGCGGGACGGCCATCGTCGTCGAGGCCGGGAACACCGGCGACATCGCCGCTGCGATCGACCGGGTGGTGTTCGACACGTCAGCCGAGGAACGGCAAGTCATGGCGGACCGAGCGCGCGAGCACGCCCTGTCCTTCGACCGCGTCCGGGTGTTCGACAGCCTCTTCGCCACGTCCAACCCGGCCGTCGTCCTAACAGGATGAACCCGTGTGGTCTCGTGGTTGTCGTCTGCAACAAGAACGGCCCCGGTCACCTGCTCGCAGGTGACCGGGGCCGTCAGGCTGATTCTGGTGTTACCGCACGCTAGTGCGGTTGCGGCCGGCGACGGCCTCCGCAACGCCGATGAGCAGCACGGAGGCGATCACGGCGATGATGAAGCCCAGCACGTTGAGCTCGAAGATGTCTCCGGTGCCGAGCAGGTTGGCGATGGTGCCGCCGATGACGGAGCCGACCAGCCCCAGCAGCAGCGTCGCCACGATGCCGAGGTGCTGCTTGCCGGGCTTGATCAGTCGGGCGAGCGCGCCGATGATCAGTCCGGCGACGATGAACCCGATCACGTCAGCCTCCTGGTAGTCGATTGCCTTCCTCGATTCGGCTACCCAACCGGTTGATCGCTCAATCCTTCGCCGGGGTGATGTTCGCCGTCTAACGACACTCACCGCCGGCGATCACGGTCACCGCGGCGCGAAGTCGGTGCAGTGGACCTTCTTGTCCGGCAGCCGGCCGGTGGTCAGGAACGTCACGGTCGCCTCGTCCACGCACGTGGAGCCCTGGTTGTAGACGTAGTGCCCGCCGTTGTCCGCGCCGACGAAAGCCGCTTGCTTGCCGAGGACCTCGTACAGCCCGAGGCCGTCCTCCCACGGTGTGGCGTTGTCCCTGCGGTTCTGCAGGATCAGCGTGTTGCGCGGTCCCTTGCCGGTCACGCGGACGGGCTCTTCGACCGGCTTCGGCCAGAACGCGCACGCCCAGATGTTGGCGGGCATCCCCGCGGTGAGCGGCCAGGCCGCGCGGTCCTG
>JASLAV010000024.1 GCA_030146905.1 Lentzea sp.
TGGCAGGACATCGGTCCCCGCGTCGACAGCGTGCTCGAGACCGGGCAGGCGACCTGGGACGAGGCGCTCCTGCTGTTCCTGGAGCGGTCCGGCTACCCGGAGGAGAGCTACCACACCTTCTCCTACAGCCCCCTGCGCGACGAAAGCGGCGCCGTGGCAGGGATGTTGTGCGTCGTGAGCGAGGAGACCGACCGCGTCATCGGCGAACGGCGGATGGCGACGTTGCGCGATCTCGGTTCCGACCCGAGCGTGGCACGTGACGAGCAGGAGGTGCTGGCGTTCGCCTGCGCGCAGCTCGAACGCAACCGGCACGACCTGCCCTTCACGCTGACCTACATCTACGAGGACGGCCACGCGCGGCTGGCGGGAACCACGGGGATCGAGCCCGGCCACCCCGCGGCGCCGGAGGTCGTCTCGCCCGACGACGAGTCACCGGTCTGGCCGGTGGCGGCCGCGAAGCGCGGTGAGTCCGTCGTGGTCGGCCTCGACGGGTTCACCGGGCTTCCCGCCGGGGACTGGAACAGGCCTCCCGACAGCGCGCTGGTGGTCGGGCTGCAACGGCCGGGCGGCACGCCGTACGGGTTCCTCGTGGCCGGGCTGAACCGGCACCGCCCGCTCGACGACGGCTACCGCGGGTTCGTGGAACTGGTCGCGGGCCAGATCGCGGCCGGCGTCGCGGGAGCCCGCGGTTTCCGGGCCCAGCAACGCCGCGCGGAGGAGCTCGCCGAGCTCGACCGCGCCAAGACGGCGTTCTTCTCCAACATCAGCCACGAGTTCCGCACCCCGCTCACGCTCATCATGGGCCCGGTGCAGGACCTGCGCGACCGGCTGGCGCAGGCGGACCCGCGGGCGGGGCAGGAGCTGGAGGTCATCCACCGCAACGCCCTGCGGCTGGGCAAGCTCGTCAACACCCTGCTGGACTTCTCGCGGCTGGAGGCGGGCCGCATGCAGGCGGTCTACCAGCCCGTCGACCTCGCGTCGGTCACCGCGGAGCTCGCCAGCGTCTTCCGCTCCGCGGTGGAGAAGGCGGGACTGCGCTTCGAGATCGACTGCTCGCCGCTGCCCCAGCCGGTGCACGTCGACCTCGGGCTGTGGGAGAAGGTCGTCCTCAACCTGCTGAGCAACGCGCTGAAGTTCACCGTCGAGGGATCGGTCGGCGTCTCCGTGCGGGCGGGCGAGGGCGGGGCGGTCGTGACCGTCACCGACACCGGTGTCGGTGTGCCCGAGCACGAGATGCCCCGGTTGTTCGAGCGCTTCCACCGCATCGAGCACACGTGGTCGCGGTCCAAGGAGGGCAGCGGCATCGGGCTCGCGCTGGTGCAGGAGCTCGTGGGTCTGCACGGCGGCACCATCCACGCCGACAGCACCGAGGGCGAGGGCACCAGCTTCACCATCGAGCTGCCATACGGCACCGAGCACCTGCCCGCCGACGCGGTGTCGCACGAGCCCTTGCTCCCCGCGGCGTCGGACATCGCCGCGCCCTACGTGCAGGAGGCGCTGCGGTGGCTGCCGGACCCCGGCCTCACCGTCGAGGACCTGCTGCTCAGCACCGCCGCGAGCACCGCGCCGGAGGTGCCGGCCACCGTGCTGGTCGCCGACGACAACGCGGACATGCGCGAGTACCTCACCCGGCTGCTGGTCAGGGCCGGGTACGAGGTGCGGGCGGTGAACGACGGCGTGGCGGCGCTGGAGACGGCCCGCGCCCACCCGCCGGACCTGGTGGTCAGCGACGTGATGATGCCGCGGATGGACGGCCTGTCGCTGGTGACGGCGTTGCGCGCCGATCCGCGCACGATGGCCGTGCCGGTGCTGCTGCTGTCCGCCCGCGCCGGGCAGGAAGCCTCCGGCGAGGGACTGCGGGCGGGCGCGGACGACTACCTCGTCAAACCGTTCGCCGCCGCGGACCTGCTGGCACGCGTGCGGGCCAACGTCGACCTCTTCCGGCTGCGCGGGCAGCACGCCCGCTGGCGCGACGCGCTCATCGACTCCCTGCAGGAGGCGTTCTTCGTCTGCGACGACGACGGCACGGTCGTCGAGATCAACGCCGCGTTCACCGACATCCTCGGCTACGGGCCGGAGGGCCTGCCCTACCCCGCGCCCCACCCCTGGTGGCCGGACGAGCTCACCGATCCCGAGGCGCGCAAGCAGTTCGCCGAGGCCTTCGAGGCGCGTTCGGGACGCGACCAGCGCGGGCACACCGTCCCGGTGACACATCGCGACGGCAGGAGGTTGTGGGTCAGCGCGCTGATGAACCCGGCGCGGGACCCCGACAGCGGCCGCACGATGACGGTCGGCACCTTCCGCGACGTCACGGCCGACCACCACGCCCGCAGGCGGGAGACCGCGCTCGCGGAGATGAGCGTGCGGCTGTCCAGGGCGACGAGCACGTCCGAGGCGCTGTCCGACGCGCTCGACCAGTTGCAGGGGTTGTGGCACACCGAGGTCCTGGCCGTCGTGTTCGGGCCGCACGAGACGCCGCGGGTCACCGGTCCCGGCGGGGACCTCGTCTGGGACGACCTGCCGGACGGTCAGCGCGAGACGCTCACCGCGCTGACGGAGCACCCCGCGCTCATCCCGGTCTTCGTCGGCGACGGCAGCACGGCCGTCACCGCGGAGCACCCGGACGGGCCGATGGTGCTCCGGGTGCGACTGGGCTCGCGCCACCAGTTCACCGACCAGGACGAGCTGCTGCTGTCGCTGCTGGCCGGTCACCTCACGCAGGGCCTGTCCCGCGCACGGCAGATCGACCAGCAGCGGGAGACGGCGCTGGCGCTGCAACGGGCCATCCTCGGCCCGTCGCACCTGCCGGGCGGGTTCGCGGTGCGCTACGAGCCGGCGGCGCGGCCGCTGGAGGTGGGAGGCGACTGGTACGACACGTTCCCCCTCCCGGACGGGCGGATCGGCATCGTCGTCGGCGACTGCGTGGGCCGCGGCCTCACCGCCGCGGCCGTGATGGGCCAGCTGCGCAGTGCCTGCCGTGCGTTGCTGCTGCAGGAGATCGGTCCCGCACGCGCCCTGATGACGCTCGACCGGTTCGCCGCCGGGATTCCCGGCGCCCTGTGCACCACGGTGTTCTGCGGTGTCCTCGATCCCAGGACAGGGCACCTCGTCTACTCCAGCGCGGGGCACCCGCCCGCGATCCTGGCGCTGGCCGACGGCACCACCCGGCTGCTCGAAGGCGGCCGGTCCATCCCGCTCGCGGTCAAGGTGGGCGTGCAGCGCGCGGAGGCGGAGTGCACCCTGCCGCCGCGCTCCACGCTGCTCACCTACACCGACGGCCTCGTCGAACGCCGCCGCAGCTCGTTGACCGAGGGCATCGAGAAGGCCGCGTCGGCCGTCCAGCGGGGACGGGCGAACGGGCTGGAGGAGCTCGCCGGCCAGATCATGACGACCCTCGCTCCAACGGGCGGTTACGACGACGACGTGGCCCTGCTGCTGTACCGGCACCCCGCGCCGCTGGACATGAGCTTCCCCGCGGAACCCGGGCAGCTCCAGGGCGCCCGGCGCTCGGTGCGCGACTGGCTGCGGCAGTGCGGGTTCTCCACCGGCAGCGCCCAGGGCGTCCTGCTGGCCGTCGGTGAGGCGTGCGCGAACGCCATCGAGCACGCCTACCGCGACGCGCGGCGCCAGGACGTCCGCGTCCGGCTGGAGACGGCGGGTGACGCCGGGTTGCTCGCGACCGTGGCGGACACCGGCACCTGGAAGACCCCGATCGACGACCCCGGGGCCAAGCGCGGCAGGGGTACGACGATCATGCTCACGATGATGGACGAAGTCGCCATCTCCCCCCACCCCACCGGTACGACCGTGACGATGCAGGTGATGATTCCCGATGACGACGCCGTTGACAGTCACCAAGACCACCGACCAGCAGGGCAGATGTCTGGTCAAGGTCTCGGGTGAGATCGACCTCAGCAACACCGGGGCGTTCGCCGAGGCCCTCGCGGACACGACGGGACCGCTCGTGATCGACCTCTGCGAGGTGCTCTACATCGACAGCGCGGGGATGAGCGTCCTGTTCGCGTACGCGGACCGGGCGGAGCTCGTCGCCTCCCCGCTGCTCGCGCCGATCATCGAGGTGTCGGGGCTGACGTCGATGGCGACGGTCCGCGGGATGGAGGAGTAGCGAGCCCGGCCAGTGCC
>JASLAV010000313.1 GCA_030146905.1 Lentzea sp.
GCGATCAGCACCGCCGCGATCGGCACGGCGACGAAGAAGCCGACCTCCGCGGCCAGGTAGCTGACCAGCACCGCGCCCGCCAGCATGAACGCCGGCTGGGCGAAGCTGATCACCCTGGTGGACTTGTAGATGATGACGAAGCCCAGCGCCAGCAGCGCGTAGATCGACCCGGAGCCCAGGCCCCGGATCAGCGATTGCAGGAACTCGCTCATCCACGCCCCCTGACGTACATGTCCTCCACGAGGTCGCCGAACGCCTTGGCCAGGGCCGACCGCTTCACCTTCTGCGTCGCGGTCAGCTCCCCGTCCTCGTGGTCGAGCTCCTTGGGCAGCATGCGGAACTTCTTGACCTGCTCGACGGTCGCGAACCGCTCGTTGACCTGCGTGACGATGCCCTGCACCAACTCGCGCACCTCATCCTTCTCCGCGAGGTCGCGGTAGGTGGTGTAGGTGATCCGGCGCTGCCTGGCCCAGTGGCCGACGGTGTCGTGCTCGATGCCGATCAACGCCACCAGGTACGGGCGCCGGTCGCCGAGCACGATCGCCTCCTTGACGTACGGCGAGGTCTTCAGCGCGTTCTCGATCTCCGACGGCGCGACGTTCTTGCCGCCCGCGGTGATGATGATGTCCTTCATCCGGTCGGTGATCCGCACGTGCGTGCCGTCGACCCACTCGCCGACGTCACCGGTGCGCAGCCAGCCGTCCGGGGTCATCGCCCGCCCGGTGGCGTCCTCGTCGCGCCAGTCGCCCGCGAACACGCCGCCGTGCCGGGTCTGGATCTCGCCGTCGTCGGCGATCCGCAGCTCCACGCCGGGGTGCGGCTCGCCGACCGTGCCGACCTTCACCCGGCCGGGCCGGTTGCCGGTGGCGACGGCGGTGTTCTCGGTCATCCCGTAGACCTCGTGCATCGGCACGCCGATGCCCATGAAGAACCGCAGCACCTGCGGCGAGATGGGCGCGGCGCCCGACGACGCGTACCGGACGTGCCGCATGCCGATCCGCGTCTTCAACGCGCGGAAGCACAACAGCCAGCCCACGCCGTACTTCAGGCGCGTGCCGAACGTGTGCCGGCCGCCGTTGCGCACCAGCTGCTCGCCCAGGCCGTCGGCCACGCGCAGCCAGAACCGGGTGGTCGCCCGCTTGAGCCGGGTGGCGCTGGTCGCGCTGATCGTGATGCCCGCCAGCACCTTCTCCCAGATGCGGGGCACGCCGAACAGGATGGTGGGCTGCACCTCGCGCAGGTTCGCCTGCACCGTCTCGATGGACTCGGCGAAGTGCACCTGCACCCCGGCCGACGCGCTGAACCAGGTGGTGAAGATGCGTTCGGCGACGTGGCACAGCGGCAGGTACGACAGCGTGACGTCCTTGGGCGAGGGCGGCGGATCGGTGAACCCGCCTCCCTCGATCAGGGAGTCCACGGCGAACTCGACGTTGGCCACGGTCAGCATCGCGCCCTTGGGCGGACCGGTCGTGCCCGACGTGTAGATCAACGTCATGACGTCGTCCGGCTCGACCTCGCGCATCCGGCGCGCGACCGCGTCCGGGTCGCCCTCCCGGTGCCGCTCGCCCATCGCCAGGAAGTCGTCCCACGACAGCAGCTTCGGGTTGTCGTAGCGGTGCCGGATGCCGCGCGGCTCGATGTAGACGATGTGCTCCAGCTCGGGCAGGGCGTCCAGCACGGCCAGCGCCTTGTCCACCTGCTCCTGGTCCTCGGCGATCAGCACGCGCGCCGCGGAGTGCGACAGCAGGTACGCGACCTCGCCGGCCGGGTTCGTCGGGTAGAGGCCCACGGTGATCGCGCGCACGGCCACCGCGCCGATGTCGGCGTAGAGCCACTCGCGGCGGTTCTCCGAGTGGATCGCGACCCGGTCGCCCGCCTCGACGCCGAGCGCCAGCAGGGCGTGCCCGACCAGCTCGGCCTGCGCCCAGTACTGCGACCAGGTCACCTCGCGCCAGATGCCGAAGTCCTTGGCCCGCAGCGCCACCGCGTCCGGCGTCCTGCCGGCCCGGTCGCGCACGCGGGTCACCACGGTGGTGAGCCCTGTGGTGGTGGTCGCGGTCATGCCGCACCTCCCGCGCTCTGGTGCGCCTCGCCGAGGTAGGCGCGCACGACGTCCGGGTCCTGCTGCACCTCGGCGGGCGTGCCGGTGCGGATCGGCTTGCCGAAGTCCAGCACCATCACCCGGTCCGCGAGGTCCATGACCAGGCCCATGTCGTGCTCCACCATGACCATCGCGATGCCGAGCTCGTCGCGGACGTCGAGGACGAACCGCGCCATGTCCTCGGTCTCCTCGACGTTCATGCCGGCGACCGGCTCGTCCAGCAGCAGCACCTTCGGCTCCATCGCCAACGCGCGCCCGAGCTCCACGCGCTTCTGCACGCCGTACGGCAGCAGGCCCACCGGCAGGCGCCGCCACTGCTCCAGCTCGAGGAAGTCGACGACCTCCTCGACCGCCTCCCGGTTGGCCAGCTCCTCGCGCCGGGCCCGGCCGACCCACGCGAACGCGGCCAGCGCCCCGTACCGCATGTGGTTGTGCCGGCCCAGCATCAGGTTCTCCACCACGGTGAGGTGCGCGAACAGCTCGATGTTCTGGAAGGTCCGGGCGATGCCCATGGCGGCGATCTTGTGCGGGCGCCTGCCCAGCACCTCCTCGCCCTGGAACCGGACCGAGCCCTGCTGCGGCCGGTACACGCCGGACAGCACGTTGAAGATCGACGTCTTGCCCGCGCCGTTGGGGCCGATGATGGCGAACAGCTCGCCCGCGGCGACGTCGAACGACACGCCGTCCACGGCGGTGACGCCGTCGAACGCCAGCCGCACGTCCCGCACTTCGAGCACGTTGCCCCGCGCTTCCCGGCCCCTGGGGTCCTGGCTCACGACAACCACCGCTTCCGCCGCTTGTAGTGCTTCACGTCGCGGAACGACTGCGCGGTGGACTCGCCGCGCAGGCCCAGGTAGAACTCGCGCACGTCCTCGTCGGCCAGGAGCGCGGCGGCCGGCTTGTCCATCACGACCTTGCCGGTCTCCAGCACGTAGCCGTGGTCGGCGATGGACAGCGCCATGGTCGCGTTCTGCTCGACCAGCAGCACGGTCGTGCCCGCCGCGTTGATCTTCACGATCAGGTCGCGGATCTGCTGGACCATGAGCGGGGCCAGGCCGAGGCTCGGCTCGTCCAGCAGCAGGTAGCGCGGCTCGGACATCAGCGCCCGGCCGATCGACAGCATCTGCTGCTCGCCGCCGGACAGGTAGCCGGCGCTCTGCCGCCGCCGCTCGCGCAACCTGGGGAACAACTCGTACATCCGCTCCAGGTTCTGCTTGATGCCGCGCGGCCTGCTGTGCCCGCCGATGCGCAGGTTCTCCTCGACCGTCAACTCGGCCAGGATGCGCCTGCCCTCCAGCGCCTGCTTCACGCCGAGCGACGCGATGCGGGTCGGCGACGAGCGGTGGACCGGCTCGCCGTCCAGGGTGATCCGGCCGCGCGTGACCTTGCCGTCGTGCACGTCGAGCAGGCCGGACAACGCCCTGAGCAGGGTCGT
>JASLAV010000331.1 GCA_030146905.1 Lentzea sp.
GCCTCGGCGGGCAGTTCGCGCACCAGCGAGCGCACCCACGCGACGGCGTCGTCGGCGGCCGGGATGACGGTGTAGAGGACGTTGCCGAACAACGCGCTGCGCCCAGGCCGCGACCAGCCGAAGCCGGCGGTCGCCCGCTGGAACGCGAGCACCGCCGCGCCGTGCTCACCCTCGCCCGCGTGGGCCTGCACCGCGATCACCCGCAGATCCGCGGACGGCAGCCCGAGGCGTGCGACGTCGGCGGACTCGGGCTGTTCGAGCAGCCTGATCACCAGATCGGCCTCGGCCTGGCGTTCGAGGTCCGTCGACGCGCGCGACCGCAACAGGTGCAACGCCGCCGTGCGCGCGCCGTCGACCAGCGCGGCACTGCGAGCAGCGTCCACCGGCCCGGTCACCTCGACCCACACGGATCCGAGCAGCTCACGACCCGCCCGCACCGCGGCGACGAGCCGGTTGCCCAGTTGCGGGGTCAGCTTGGGCACGAAGATCGGCTCGTCCGAAGACGCGAGGTGCGTGAACACCCCGAACTCGTCGAGCGCCCGCCGGGCCTCCTCCGGCACCCGCCGCCCGAGGATGGTCTGCACGCGCACGGGGTCGACGTCCTCCTGCCGGTAGGAGTACGCGAGCACGCGGGACTGCTGGTCCTCGATCGTCACCGGCCCGCCCACCACGCCCGCGATCACGTCGGCCAGCCCGAACAGGTCCCCGGTCCGCGTACCGCCGTTGACCAGCGTCTGCGTGACGTTCGCGAGCTGACCCCACGGCACGGACGGATCCACGAGCAACACGGCCGCACCGGACTTCTTCGCCGCGGCGATCACCCGTTCGTCGAGCGGCGGCTTGCCGTGCAGGACCACCGCGGACGCCACCGTGGAAGCCACGAGGCGCGCCGCCGCCGCGACCGACGGCGTGCCCAGCCCGAGAAGCACGTCACCCGCGGTCGCCGGCGTGTTCTCCGCCGGATCGTGCAGGGCGACCCCGCGAAGCTCGGCGTCACGCCCTCTCGGCGCGCAGGCCAGGTGCGTGCCCAGACTGCCGAGCACGTCCACGAGGCGATCAAGGGCGACCACCAGCGGATGTTAACCGCCGACCGGCCGTCCCCGGCGTCACTCGGACGTGGGACTATGGAAGGCGTAGCCGATGGAGTTGGACGAGGTGGCGTCGTGAGCAGTCCCGACCGGAACGACACCCCGGTGTTGATCACCGAGGCGGCTCCGTCCTACGAACAGCAGCACGCCGCCCGGCGCCGGAAGTACGCGATCATGATGAGCCTGCGCTTCCCGTGCCTCATCCTCGCGGCGCTGTTCGCCCACATCTGGTGGCTGGCGCTGTTCTTCATCGTGCTGTCCGTGCCACTGCCGTGGATGGCCGTGCTGATCGCGAACGACCGGCCACCGCGCAAGACGGAGAAGGCCAACCGCTACGAGGTCGAGCGCCGCGCCATCGCCCCGAAGAGCACCACCGTCATCGACGGCTGACCCTCCGAACCCGCTCGAAATCGCCCACGGCCCGACGCCGCCCGCGCCTTTGCAATGAGTCTTTTGCGGTCGTCCGCAAACGTATTTTGCATCCCGTCGGCGTAGTCGCAACCCACGTGTCGTGGGGAAACGCAAGCAACCGATATATCAGTCGCGAGCTGATATATCGGTTGGGCCGGTGGTCAGCGGGGTGGTTGAGCGCCCACGACGCTGACCGCGCGCGAGCCCGCGCGGACGCCGCCGAGGAGGGCGTCGCGCTTGGACGAGCCGGAGAGCCAGGCCGCGAGGAAGCCCGCGTCGAAGGCGTCGCCCGCACCCGTCGAGTCGATGCACTCGGTAACTTCAGCGGGAACTGAGATCAGCTCGTCGGCGTCGACCCAGGTCGCGCCGTCGGGGCCCGAGGTCACCACCACAGCACCGACGTGGGACAGCAGCGACTTCGCCGACGCCGGTTCCGAGGAGCCGGTGAGGGCGAGGAGTTCGTCGGCGTTGGGCAGCAGGAAGTCGACACCGCGCACGTCCGCCAGGAACGCCTCGGGCGAGTGGATCAGGACGGCTGCCTGGGGGTCCACGGACGTCGTCCAGCCCGCGGCACGAGCGGCCTCGAGCACGGCCAGGCCGGCGGGACGTGAGGTGGCGTCGAGCAGCACGTAGCCGGACAGGTGCAGGTGGCCGTGGGGCTCGGTGAGCAGGCCAGGGGCGAGGTCGGCGGGGGAGAAGCGAGCGTTTGCGCCGCGGTCGGGCAGCATCGACCGCTGGCCGTCCTCGTCCACCAGGACGACCACGCAGCAGGTTGCCAGGTCCTGGTCGACCGCGAAGGCGCACTGGACGCCCGCCGAGGTCAGCTCGGCGTGGACCTGGCGGCCGGCCGAGTCGGCGCCCACGCGGGCCACCAGGACCGGCGAGGCGCCGCAGGCCGCGAGCCAGACCGCCGTGTTGGCGCCGGCGCCGCCCGGCTCGATGGTGACCTTGGCGCGGACGTCGCCGCCGTGGGCGATGGGGCCGGCGTGGCGGGCCACCACGTCGAGGCCCGCGTCACCGACCACGACCACCGGCCTCACTGGAACAGCTCGACGGCGACGGCGGCGGCCACGGAGACGTTGCTGATGACGAGTTCCTCGTTGGCGTCGAGGCTGACGCCGGCGCTCGCGGTGTGGAAGTGCTCCAGCAGGACGGGGGTGACGTCCTTGCCGCGCACGTCCTGG
>JASLAV010000384.1 GCA_030146905.1 Lentzea sp.
GGGCGACCCAGCAGCCACCACAGCGCCGCTCCTATGACTACTGCGGATACCAATGTGACCAGCAGCACAAGAGCAACATGGACGCCTAACCCCATCCGAGAACGCGACTTGTGCTTGACAGACCGGCGTAGACGCATGACATAGCGTCATACAAGGTCGCTGCGATCCAAACAACCCGCCTCGCCGGACATACGATTCCGCGATGGCAAGCCTGTGGGCTGGTCGACGCCGTCAGCGTTGAGCTGTCCATAGGCGCGGCAGCCGAGGGCCAGTGCGAGCTCGATTAAGCCGACCACTGGCACTGGGCGACGTCAGCCGCGCAGTTTGCATCGTGCAGCGTTTCAAAGCCCAGCATTCATGCTGCTACCTGGTCAAGGTGTATCGCGGGTCGGCACTCACGAGGCGGCGGCTTGACCGCTATTTGCCCAGCGACTCATACGATGCCGATGATGTCACACCGATCGGCGTGAATACGAACGCAAGCGAGGAAGAGTTACGTACCACCACGGTCAGCTCATAGAACTTCTTGACCGTCAGCGCGGTGCGCGTCTGCGTGATCGACGAGAGCTTCGGCAACGCGTCCGTACGGAAGCCGTCTGCGGCATCAGCCGAAAGCCCGTAGAGCGAGGTTCCAACACCGCTGAGTAGACGAGCCGGAGTCTGGAACGCTCCACCGGACCCGGACCCGGACCCGGACCCGGTCACGTGGACCGTGACGGCCCGCACCTTGCTGAGGGCACTGGTCTGCGGGAGAACGTAGATCTCGACATCAGGCGACACGCGGCCGCCGAACGCACCTCCCGGCCTGACGCTCGTTGACAACGGATGCGCTCCCTCGTGAAGGATCGGCAGCTGCATGTTCAGCGCGGTCAGCACGTCGTTCGCCGACGCATCGAAAGGCACGTCTGGCGCAACCGTGGTAGGTGTCGTGGTCGTGGTCGCGGTCGCGGCGGTTGTCGCCGACGAGGTAGGTACAGCTTGCTGGGCTCCAGCCCCACACGCTGCCACGCCCACCAGGACGCAGGCGGCAAGGAGCGATCTGTGCGACACGGGGCGGCTCCGTTGGTTGATGGCTAACGGCCCGGCCGCGACAGTCTGTGTAGGCGTTACTGCAGCTGCCACTCCTCCGGTAGCCGGGCTCGCTCGTCGTCGTAGATAGGGACTCGAGCCCTGAACTTGAAGTTTGCGGATCTTGCTCCACGGTCCATTGTGGATGCTTGTCGATAGCTCTTGTGAGCTGAGACTTTCGGGCATCAGGCTGTTCATCGACTTCGGCTACTTGTGGCCACTTGACGTCATAAGGAGGGGTAAGCGGGGATTTGATCTTGCGTTGGAGGCAGGTCGGCCTCGCCTCCTCGTCGACAAGCCTGTGGACTGGTTCATGCCCCATGGCATCGAGCTGTCTACAGGTACGGCAGTTGACCGCCCCGAGAACTTGCCTCTTGGCGCTCGCCCTCTCCCTTGTGCTGGATGCCAGCCTGGAAACAGCTCGGCCCTGGCATCCACAGACGGGGCCAGGGCCGATGTATTGACGTCGATAGGTGGCCAGACGTCAGCAAGCGGTCAGACGTGAGGCTGGGCGTACGCGAGCGTCGAACCCGTCCCGCACGACGAAATCCGCCCCTGGGGTCTCTTTCCAGTCGGGCGTGAACCCACCTGCCTTGTGAACAGCCGAGCGCGCGATGACTAGGGCGAGCTCTAGAGCGGCGGTGTCCGTAGCGGCTTCTACACCCACGGTGATGATGACCGTGTTGTTCGCTAGCTCGGCGGTGATGTCGGGGTCGATGGCGCGAGGTTCGTCCATGAGTGCGTCCATCACGTCGAGGACGTGCTCCTCCAGATGGCCGCTACGAGTGATCACTTCGCATGCAAGTTCGATCCAGTACGTCGTCATCGCTTCCCCTCCTTCCAGCAGGTCGCTCGCTTCAACTGTCCCTTGAGATTCAGCAAATAGCGAGAGTCCGATGGCGTGATGTGGACAGTCTTCAGGTGTTTCATCGCGCACGGGCAGTAACAGACGTAGTACTTACCGCGTCGTTCAACCCGCCAGTCTTGTCGTTCTAGATCATTTAACAGCGCCTCGATGTCACTCTTCGTACTGCCCACAGGCCCAACCCCTCGTGTACTTCCTGTCGGCAGTACATCGAGTCGAGATGAGCCCTTCGTTTCAACTATGCCTTAAACCACTCGATCGGGGGTATGGAAGTGTTCAACATTGACTGAAGTGTGGCCTGTCGGGCATAAGTCCTGGTCAGGCGGGCCTCTGTACGTCGGACTGGCTTCATGAACGTTACGGTCTGTCCGCATCTTGGGATGTAGTGCTTGCGTTCTGTAGAGCTATGGTTACTCCGGACAACGCGGGAGCACTCAACAAGGTTCAAACGATCAACGCTTGTTTCGCTGTCGTGTGGAATTAAGCCAAAGTGAGCTTGACTCACTTAACTGAGGGGCCTCGCACCATCCCGTATGACCTGGCTCGCCCCAACCGCGCGTGTCAAGGGGGCCACTTACCGCCTCGACAGGATCGTGCGCTGGGTCGGCCCCCTTGACGCGTGTGGTTGCCCTCGGGGAGGTCATACGGGGTGGTGCGTACCCCGGCCCCCGCTGGAACGTGATGTGCCGACACTTCCCCGCACCATTTTGGAGACCTGCCCGTCCGGCGAGGACATTGCTTTGAAGTCTCCGCGGTTCCCTCCGAGGGACGCTGGCCGTTCCTGTCCGACAACGGTCGACCGGCGCGCATGCCTCGCCCGCCGCGCTCGGACGCCGGAGGCGGCCTTGGGCGCGGCGGAGAAAGAGGCGCGTCGGTCTGCCGTTGTCGGATGGGCACCAACGGCCAGCGGCCCCCGCAGGGGGCCGCCTTGATGAAGAAAAGAAACTCTGAACGCGGCTGCTCTAAGCCCTGATCAGCTGCACCAGCTCGGCAGTGTTCGTCAGGTCTGCGAGCACCTTCCGAGCGCCAGCGGCCTGTAGTTCCTCGACGCTGCTCTTTCCGCTCGCCACTGCGATGACCTGTACGCCTGCGGTCAGGGCGGCGGCCACATCTCGCGGAGTGTCGCCGATGAGCACCGTGTCGTCCGGGCCGAACTGCGTGTCAAGTTTCTGAGCCGCGCGATCCCTGGCGATCGCCACCAACTCCGCGCGGTCAGAGTGGTCGTCGCCGTACGAACTCGTCTCCAGGTCGAGGAACTGTTCCAGTCCAAGCGCGATCAGCTTGATACGCGCTACGGCTCGAAGGTTCCCGGTCAGCACCCCTTGGTGCGCAGTCGGTTCAGACTCCAACGCTGCCAGTGCTTTACGCGCTCCCGGCAGCACTCGGGCTCGTGACGCGAACTCATCGCGGCCGGCCTCGTAGCTGTCGATGAGTGCGTTCACCAGCCTGCCTACCGCCGCGTCGGTCGGCTCGATCCCATGCAGCTTCAAGGTCTCGGCGATGATGTCCAGCTCGGTCCTGCCGCTCACGTCGGCAAGCTGCTGGAAAGGCCGGCCGAACGCCCTCGGGACCGCCCGCTCGTACATCTCCCGGCCCATGCCACGAGACTGAAGCAACGTGTGGTCGATGTCCCAGAGCACGAGCCGTCGCAGCTCGTTCGGCGCGATCATGCTTCGAGTCTGTCACTCAGTTGGGGTCTCGCACTGGGGCGTAGCATCAGTGCAGGTCAACGCTTCGCAGGGGTGGGGATGGACGAACAGCTCGCGGCCATGATCGGCGAACGAGTGCGTCTGCGCTGTCTCGCGTCGCGCCTGCCGAAGACCGTGGTCGCCGGACTAGCGGGCATCACGCCCGACTACCTCTATCAGATCGAACGCGGCCTCAAGCTCCCCACCGTCACGGTGCTGAAGCAACTGGCTGAGGTGCTGAACGTGTCGGCTGACGAGTTGTTGAGTTCCACTTCGACGCGGAAGACGTCGACTAGACCGGAGCCGGCGGGCGACGCGTTGTATCGAGCGTTCACCAGGCCGGTGGCGTCCGATGCAATAGCCATCGACGTAAAGGCATTGCGCCGCAACGTTTTGGACGCCTGGCAGACCTGGCAGACGTCGACCACGCGATACAGCCAGCTCGCCCCCGAACTTCCGGCACTCGTGATCAAAGCCGAGCAAGCCTTGCGTGACCGCGCGAACGGTTCAGCAGCTGACCAGCGAGAAGCTCAGTGCTGCGCTGCTGACCTGTATGCGTTGCTGCGCAGCGTGGCCAAGAGGCTGGGCAGGGTAGACGTTTCACTGCTCGCGGCGGATCGTGCGATTCGTGCCAGCGAGAACGCGGACGATCCGCTGCGGCTGGCGATGGCCCAATGGAACCTGGCTCAGGTCTTGCTTGCCGATGGCGAAGCTGAGGGCGCCGAAGACGTCGCGATGCAGGCGGCTGAGGTTCTATCCACCTGGACGGACACCGACCTCGACGCAGTCGCGCTCCGCGGTGCGCTCCTGCTCGTCGGCTCCATTGCGGCCGCACGTCGGGGAGACGTCTGGCGGGCACGGGAGCGCGTGCAGACAGTTGTGCCGCTGGCGAAGCAGACCGGCGAACGCAACACGTTGTGGACGGTCTTCGGTCCGACGAACGTCGCGATGCACGCGGTCAGCGTTGAGGTTGAAGCGGGCGCGGCTGCGGACGGGCTGCGGCTGGCCGAACGAATCGACCACGACCGCTCCCCCTCGATCGAACGTCGTGTGGCCTTTCTCCTCGACCAGGCCAAGGGCCAAGTGCAGCGCCGCGACTACGGCAGTGCATTGGTCATGCTGTCCGCCACTGAACGCGAAGCACCCGAGGACCTGAAGCATCGGCCGGCCGCGCACAAGCTGCTGGGAACGCTCGTACAGCGGGCTCGGCGTTCGGTCGCGACGGAAGCCGCGAGGCTGGCCACGCGTGTTGGCGCACCTCTCTGAGCAGCAGCGCTCCTGGCCAGGCCTAGCCGACAGCTCGGGCTACTGATCAGTAGTCGACCTAGCGTCGCTGCTGTCAGGTGCCCTACAGCTGTCGCGTCGAGGAGTGCTCTCCGTGTTGTCGCCCGAGGATGTCGATCTGGTCGCGGGCCTCCGCAAGGTCTCGGAGCTGATGCCCGGCATCGCGTTCGACATTGTCATGGACACCCTCCCGCCCGAAAGCGAGCGTGAGTTCGGCCGAATCTTCATCGCGCTCGGCGAGATCCTGTCTGACCGCGCCGCGAGACGAGGTCCACCCGAGCGGGCGATAGACGGTCACGGGATCGCTGACGGGTTGAGGCCGCAGTGACGAAGAACTTCCGCCCGTCAATGGCTGAGCGGGCGATCGGCCGCGAACTGCGAAGGTGGCGGGACGATGCGGGCTTGAGTCTCTCTGTTGCCTGCCAGCGGGCGGGGTTCTCGGCTGCGACGCTCAGCCTTACCGAGAATGCCTTGAAGCCGTTCGACCCGCTGGACATCATGCTGCTCGGGCGCATCTACGAGCTTCCGAACCACGTCTGGAAGCAGACGGTCAAGCACGCTGAGACGGCCGCGAGGGAACGCACAGAGAACGCGAACGGGCAGCACAGTTCGGTTGAGCTAAATGCGGCTAGAGATGTGGATGACGCTTATCTAGAGGCTCTGACGATCTGCGCCTTCGGTGCGGACATGATCCCGCGCTTCCTCCAGACTCCTGAGTACAGGATCTCTGCCACCGCTCTGGGATGCCCCACCTATCCCGCTGACTGTCCGGAACGCACGGCAGAGCAGCAGACTCGCTGGACAGACGGTCTGACTGCGAAGGCAGGACGCGGCCCTACCGTGAAGGTCTTGATCAGTAGGAATGCGATTCGACGGGTAGTCGGCAACCCGAGGATCACGAATGCCGCTCTCCTCCAGCTGATACGGCTCTCTGAAGTCGAGACCTTCACGGTTCAGGTGATCGAAGGTGAGCCTCTGCCGGAAAACTCGTTCTTCCATCTCTCCTTTCCGCACCAACAACACAGCGACGCCGTGTACGTGGAGGGCAGCGGCAACGCGAGGTACATCGAGGACTCCACCGTGTGCCAGCTCGTCAACCAGAGCTTTCGAGCGCTGCAACAGGCCGCTCTCAGTCCGGTGCAGTCCATAGAGGTGATAGCCGAGACGGCCAGCACCATGACAGACGGAGGCAACTGACCGCATGGATCGGGCATCACTCACGCCGCGGAGCCGCGAGCTCGGCGACGAACTCCGAACCCTGCGGGAGCGGTTCGCCAAAGGGGTCGAGTTCGCCAAGACACTCGATTGGGACCCCAGCAAGGTGTCCAACATCGAACGAGGGAAGGTACATCCGACCGACGTAGACCTCGCCCAGTACTTGACCGCGTGTGGCAAAGATCGACGCTGGATCACTGAGTTCATCAGCCACTACCGGCAGGCATTTGAACCGTACTTCGCCCAACAGCCAACGAACTCCACGACGATCCTGTTCGCGGAACGCACCGCAACCGCCATCACCGGCTACGGCGGAACGACGATCCCGGACCTGGTTCGGACTGATGCTTACACGGAGCACGCGCTCCAACAGCGCGGGGCGACCCTGGAGCAGATCCGATCTGCCGTCCAGTCCCAACAGGAACGCTGTTGCATTCTGCGAGCGCCCAGGCGGCCGACGTGCATATTCTACGTGAACGAAACGGCAGTCAGAGCGCAGCTCGATGGCGACCGCACGCGGATGGATCAACTGGAGCTGCTCAAGCGCATGTCGTGGGCACTTCGCGTCGTTCCTACGGGCAAGGAGCTGCCTTCCTCGTCCGGCTTCACGCTCTACGAATACGAGAAGATGCCTGCCACAGCCGTCGTAGATTGCGATGTCGCGAGAGTTTTCGTGCAGGACGATGCGGCGACGTCTCGATGCCGAAGGGTTTTGGCGAGCCTGGACCGCGTGGCCTTGAGTCACTCCGAGTCGAGAGACCTCTTCAGCCAGTTGCTCACGGAGGAGTACGTGGCTGCTATCGCG
>JASLAV010000484.1 GCA_030146905.1 Lentzea sp.
CGGTGGCAACGCCGAAGCGGGCGAGGGCCAGCCGCAGCAGGAGCAGCGCACCGAGCGCCCTGAGCGCGCCGAGCGGCAGGACCGCCCCGAGCGTGCTGAGCGCTCCGACCGAGGTGAGCGTTCTGACCGAGGTGAGCGTTCTGACCGAGGTGAGCGTTCCGAGCGCGGCGAGCGTTCCGACCGCAGCGAGCGGGGCGGCCGTGACCGCAACCGCGACCGCGGCGAGCGGGGCGACCGCAACGACCGCCAGGGCGGCAACCAGCAGGGCGACGACGACGGTGACGGCCGTCGCGGCCGCTTCCGCGACCGCCGCCGTCGCGGTGGCCGCAGCGAGGGCAACGAGCGTCCGGACCGCGAGACCGAGGTGCGCGACGACGACGTCCTGCTCCCGGTGGCGGGCATCCTGGACGTGCTGGAGAACTACGCGTTCGTCCGCACGTCGGGTTACCTGGCGGGGTCGAACGACGTCTACGTCTCCCTCTCGCTGGTGCGCAAGTACGGCCTGCGCCGCGGTGACGCCCTCACCGGTGCCGTCCGCCAGCCGCGCGACGGCGAGCAGCAGCGCCAGAAGTTCAACCCGCTGGTCCGCGTCGACAAGATCAACGGCCTGGACCCGGAAGAGGCGCGCAACCGCCCGGACTTCACGAAGCTGACGCCGCTCTACCCGAACGAGCGTCTGCGCCTCGAGACCGAGCCGCACATCCTCACCACCCGCGTCATCGACCTGGTGATGCCGATCGGCAAGGGCCAGCGCGCGCTGGTCGTGTCGCCGCCGAAGGCGGGCAAGACCTCGGTTCTGCAGTCGATCGCCAACGCGATCACGAAGAACAACCCCGAGTGCCACCTCATGGTCGTGCTCGTGGACGAGCGTCCTGAAGAGGTCACCGACATGCAGCGTTCGGTGAAGGGCGAGGTCATCGCCTCGACCTTCGACCGCCCGCCGTCGGACCACACGACCATCTCCGAGCTCGCCATCGAGCGGGCGAAGCGCCTGGTCGAAATGGGCCACGACGTGGTCGTGCTGCTCGACTCGATCACCCGCCTGGGCCGCGCCTACAACCTGGCAGCCCCGGCCTCCGGCCGAATCCTGTCCGGTGGTGTCGACTCGACGGCCCTCTACCCGCCGAAGCGCTTCCTCGGCGCCGCCCGCAACATCGAGGGCGGCGGCTCACTGACCGTCATCGCAACGGCGCTGGTGGAAACCGGCTCCGCCGGTGACTCGGTGATCTTCGAGGAGTTCAAGGGCACGGGCAACGCCGAGCTCAAGCTGGACCGCAAGATCGCGGACAAGCGCACGTTCCCGGCAGTGGACGTCGACTCCTCCGGCACCCGCAAGGAAGAGCTGCTGCTCTCGCCGGACGAGATGGCGGTCACGCACAAGCTCCGCCGAGTGCTGCACGCCCTGGACGGCCAGCAGGCCATCGACCTGCTGCTGGACAGGCTGCGGAAGTCCCGCACCAACATCGAGTTCCTGATGCAGGTGGCGAAGACGACGCCAGGCGCCGAGCAGGACTGACAGCCCGCGTGAGTTTCACGTGAAATCGCCCCCGCTGCAGGTCAGCGGGGGCTTTTTCGTGCCGGTTCACTCGAACGCCAAGGCACGGGTGAGGGGCAGGGCAGAGGCAGCGCGGGGGTAGGGCGAGGAGCCCGCTGTACAGGCGCCGCACCGCACCCCGACCGGCACGCCCAAGGGCGATGCGAAGCGAGCCGTCTTCCCTTTGAACCGCCGTGAGCCGGTGAGCCCTCGTGTGTTGCGATTGGGGCTTGACTTTGGGTGCGAGGCGCTGCCTGCTGTGTTCGGGCGGGTGCGGAGCATCCGACCTTTTCCCGCCCGTTCAGCGCCTCGCAAGGGCCCCGAAGTCAAGCCCCAATCGCGGATCGTCGCGAAGCGGAGATGAACCCCCACGCCTCGTCCATGCCTGACCAGCCACGCTGGAACGCACCCCGCACGGGCCCAAGGCGACCCCTCCGCTGGAACGTGACCCGCCCCCGGAAGTCGACCCGCACGCTCTCGACGTGACTCGCCAGCGGTAAGCCGCCCGGCCCGCCCGGTACGTGGCTCGCCCCCGGCAGGCCGACCGCGCTCCCGGTACGTGACCCGCCCGGCAAACCGACCCGCCCGGAGCGCAACCCGCCCCGACGAACCGCTCCACCTCAACGGCAGTCCGAGGCCCGCTCCTCATCCGTCTGCACCAGGCACTGAAAAACCAGCCCCAACAAAACCGGCATCCCAAGAAGAGCGGTAACCAGCGAGGGAACCTCAGCAGCCCCCACAACCACCCCAAGAACCAGGACGAACGCCAGGTAGGGCCACCGCAACCAGTCCCGCTGCCAAGCCCGGGTCCACCGAACCCCACCGGACATCGCGGCAGCCACGGCAACACCGGCACCGGACACCGCCGGCGACAACGACACGGTGCTCCAGGACGCGGTGAGAAGCCCTGCCGACCCCATCAGGCCGAACACGGCAGCGGCGAAGAAGAACGGAACCGAGAGCCACAGCGCGAGGCTCATCGGGCGTTCGGCGGCGCAGAACACGGCACACAGTGTGATGGATATCCACCAACAACATGGACTCGTATCCAGCCGAACGGCCAGCCCTTGCGCCGAACGGCGTATCGTGGAGGTTAAGCGGTTGTGAGTTGAACCACGCCGAGGATCGTGCGGGAGCCTCGGGAACAACCGCGTTTTTGCACGTGTTGAACGGTCTGGCAAACTAAATGGTCGAGTCCGGCTCCGGTTCACCCGTTCACCAACAGGGACCCGGCGGCCATCCTTGAAAGGGACAAGATCTTGAAGACTGGAATCCACCCGGAGTACACCGCTACCGAGGTGTCGTGCAGCTGTGGCAACAGCTTCACCACCCGCAGCACCACCTCGGCGTCCGAGGTCCGCGTCGAGATGTGCTCGAACTGCCACCCGTTCTACACGGGCAAGCAGCGCATCCTGGACACCGGCGGTCGCGTCGCGCGCTTCGAGGCGCGTTACGGCAAGCGCAACAAGTAGCTGCTTCCACGGCGCCTGACCTCGGCAAACTTGCCGGGGTCAGGCGCCGTTGACGTTTGCCCCGACCACCTAGAGGAGCCGAAGACCGTGTCGCAGTCGCTGGACAGCCTGCTCGCCGAGTACGACGAACTCGAGAAGAAGCTCGCTGACCCCAGCGTGCACGCTGACCAGGCGGGGGCGCGCAAGCTCGGCAAGCGCTACGCCCAGCTCGGCCCGATCGTGCAGACGGCGCGGGAGATCGAGCACGTGCGCAACGACCTGGAGGCGGCCAGGGAGCTCGCCGCCGAGGACAGGACCTTCCAGGAGGAGGTCGTGCTGATCGAGGAGCAGCTCCCCAGGCTGGAGGAGAAGCTCACCGAGCTGCTGCTGCCGCGCGACCCGCACGACGGGGACGACGTGCTGCTGGAGATCAAGTCCGGTGAGGGCGGCGAGGAGTCCGCGCTGTTCGCCGGCGACCTGCTGCGCATGTACACGCGGTACGCGGAGCGGCAGGGCTGGAAGGTCGAGATGCTCGACGGCACCGACTCCGACCTGGGCGGCTTCAAGGACGTCACGGTGTCCATCAAGACCAAGAGCGCCACCCCCGACGGGGTCTGGAGCCGGTTGAAGTGGGAGGGCGGCGTGCACCGCGTGCAGCGCGTGCCCGTCACCGAGTCGCAGGGGCGCATCCACACCTCCGCCGCGGGCGTCCTGGTCTTCCCGGAGACCGAGGAGACCCCCGAGGTCGAGATCGACGAGAAGGACCTGCGCATCGACGTCTACCGGTCGTCGGGCAAGGGTGGTCAGTCGGTCAACACCACCGACTCGGCCGTCCGCATCACGCACCTGCCGAGCGGCATCGTCGTCTCCTGCCAGAACGAGCGCAGCCAGCTGCAGAACAAGGCCCGCGCCATGCAGGTCCTGCAGGTGAGGCTCGCGGCACTGGCCGAGGAGCAGAAGGCGCAGGAGCAGTCGGACGCCCGGCGCGTGCAGATCCGCACGGTCGACCGGAGTGAACGGGTGAGGACCTACAACTTCCCCGAATCGCGCATCTCCGATCACCGGGTTGGGTACAAAGCTCATAACCTGGACCAGGTGCTCGACGGTGACCTGGACGCGGTGGTGGACGCGCTGGCCGCCGCCGACAGGGCAGAACGGCTCGCAGGCGGGTAATCCGACGTGAGAGGGGCGCGTTGTGGCTGAGATCCTGGTGAACCCGCAGGTGGCGCCTCTCGACCAACCGGTGGACGTCGTCGTGACAGGGCTTCCGCCCGGCGCCGAGGTCACCGTTCAGCTGTCCACAGGCGACCGCGCGTCCCACGGCGTGTTCCAGGCCGACGAGCGCGGCGTAGTGGACCTCACCCGGCACGCGCCGCTCGACGGCACCTACCGCGGTGTCGACCGGATGGGCCTGTTCTGGTCCCTCGAACGCACCGGCGGCAAGCCGGGCCCGTTGTGCCTGTCCGTCGAGGGCGCTGGCGAGGTCGAGCTCGAGCGCCTGATGGTCCCGCAGGGCGTCGAACGCGTCGAGGTCCGCGAGAACGGTCTCGTGGGTGCGCTGTTCGCCCCAGAGGCCGACGGGGGAGAGCTCCCCGGCGTGATCGTGCTGGGCGGCTCCGAGGGCGGCCTGCACGAGACCGACGCCGCTCTGCTGGCCGCGCACGGGTTCGTGACGTTCGCGCTCGGCTACTTCGGCATGTCCGGCCTGCCGGAGCACCTCGTCGACATCCCGCTGGAGTACTTCGGCAAAGCGATCGACCACCTGTCCGAACGCGCCGGCGCGATCGGTGTCGTCGGCGGCTCCCGCGGCGGTGAGCTGGCGTTGCTGCTCGGCGCCACGTTCCCGCAGATCAAGGCGGTCGTGAGCGTCGTGGGCAGCGGCGTGGTGACCCAGGGCATCGGTCCCGGCGCGAACCTGCTGCAGAAGCTCTCGCACGAGGCGGCGTCGTGGACGTACCGGGGCGAGCCGCTGCCGTACCTGCCCTGCGACATCGGCGACGAGCTGCGGGCGAAGATCGTCAACGACGAACCGGTGCCGCTCAGGCTGAGCTTCGACACGTCCGACGGTGTGCCGGAGGACACGGAGATCCGCGTCGAGAACACCGCCGGGGGTGTGTTGCTCATCTCGTCCGGGCACGACGACGGGTGGCCCTCGGCCGAGCTGAGCGAGGTCGCGCTGCGGCGGCTGAAGGACCACGAGCACCCCTTCCCGTACGAGCACGTCGTGTATCCCGAGGCAGGACACCTGATCGCGGGCCCGCCGCACCTCCCGGCCACCGACGTCACCTATCCGGGACCCGGTGTCACCTTCTCGGGTGGCGGTGTTCCGCAGGCCACGGCACACGCCCGTGCGGACGCCTGGAAAAGGACCGTCGAGTTCTTGCAGGAGCAGCTCGGGACCTAGGGTGTGCTTATGAGCGCACACTTTGATGTCGTCGTCGTGGGTGCGGGTCCCGGCGGGTACGTGGCCGCGATCCGGGCGGCTCAGCTCGGGCTGAAGACCGCCGTCGTGGAGGAGAAGTACTGGGGCGGCGTCTGCCTGAACGTCGGCTGCATCCCGTCGAAGGCTCTCCTGCGCAACGCTGAGCTCGCGCACCTCTTCACGCACGAGCAGAAGACGTTCGGCATCAAGGTCGACGGCACCGTCAGCTTCGACTACAGCGCGGCGTGGCAGCGCAGCCGCAAGGTCGCCGACGGGCGCGTCAAGGGCGTGCACTTCCTCATGAAGAAGAACGGCATCACCGAGTACAACGGGTGGGCCAACTTCACCGACGACCACACGCTGACCGTCGGGGACGAGACGATCACCTTCGGCCACGCGATCATCGCCGTGGGCGCGACCACCCGGATGCTGCCGAACACGCAGAAGTCCGACCGCGTCGTGACCTACGAAGAGCAGATCATGACCGAGGACCTGCCCGAGTCGATCATCATCGCCGGTGCGGGCGCGATCGGCGTCGAGTTCGCCTACGTCATGCACAACTACGGCGTGAAGGTGACCATCGTCGAGTTCCTCGACCGGATGGTGCCGCTCGAGGACGCCGAG
>JASLAV010000500.1 GCA_030146905.1 Lentzea sp.
GGGAGCAGGACCGAGTCGATCAGGTAGACGGTGGCGTTGGCGGTGCGGACGCCGCCGCAGATCACGTTGGCGTCGTTGGCCTTGAGCGTGTTGCCGGAGCCGGTGACCTTCACGGTGCCGGTCTCGACGGTCTTCTGGTCGCCGGCGATCTTGTCGGGTGCGATCTGGCCGGGGACGACGTGGTAGGTCAGGATCTTGGTGAGCAGCGCGTCGTCGGTCTTGAGCTTCTCGATCGTGGCGGCGTCGATCTTGGCGAACGCGGAGTCGACCGGCGCGAAGACCGTGAACTCGCCGCCGTTGAGCGTCGAGACCAGGTTCACCTTCGGGTTGAGCTTGCCCGACACCGCGCTGACCAGCGTCGTGAGCAGCGGGTTGTTGCTCGCGGCCACGGCGACCGGGTCAGCGGCCATGCCCGTGACCGAGCCCGCGCCGGCCGGAACCTGCTTGGCGTAGTCGGCACAGCCGGGACCGACGAGGTTGGCGGCCGGGTCGGCCATCGCCGACGGCGAGGACGCCGTCGAGGTCGGGGCGGCACTCGAGGAAGTGGCGCCACTGCTGGCCATGTCATCCGAACCGCACGCCGCGCCGAACAGGGCGAGCGAGACGGCGCCGACGGCCAGGGCAGAGCTGCGGACGGTCTTGTTCATGACGGGACATCTCCAAAGAGTGATCGAGCGGTTGCTGCCCGTGATTCGTTGCCCCCGCGACAGCGGATGGGTGCAGTTACGAATCCGTTACCAACCGCGTCGGCGGCGGAGGTCCCCGGCGGGTGACAGGATCTCCGCCATGACCGACCTGCACGAGCTCTACCGCGACCTGCACCGGCACCCCGAGCTGTCCCTGCAGGAGTTCCGCACCGCCGGCGTGCTCGCCGAAGCGCTGCGGCCGTCGGGGTTCGAGGTCACGACCGAGGTCGGCGGCACCGGCGTGGTCGGCGTGCTGCGCAACGGAGACGGCCCCGTTGTGATGCTCCGCGCGGACATCGACGCGCTGCCCGTGCAGGAGACGACCGGACTGCCCTACGCGTCGGTCGCCCGCGCCACCAACGCCCAGGGCGAGGAGGTGCCGGTCGCGCACGCGTGCGGGCACGACATGCATGCCACGTGCCTGATCGGGGCAGCCGAACGGCTCGCGCAGACCCGTGAGGAGTGGAAGGGCACGCTCCTCGTGGTCTTCCAGCCGGCGGAGGAACTGGGGTGCGGTGCGCGGAACATGGTCGAGGACGGGTTGTTCGACCGGTTCGGCAAGCCGGAAGTCGTGCTGGCGCAACACGTCGGGCCGTTGCCCGCCGGGATGATCGCGCACGGCAGCGGGCCGGTGATGGCGGCGTCCGACTCGGTTCGCGTCACGCTGTTCGGCAGGGGCGGGCACGGGTCGGCGCCGGAGACCGCGGTCGACCCGGTGCTGATGGCAGCGCATGTCGTGGTGCGGTTGCAGGGAATCGTCTCGCGCGAGATCGCGCCCAGCGAACGTGCGGTCGTCACGGTGGGACGGTTGCAGGCGGGCACGAAGGAGAACGTCATCCCCGAGACCGCCGAACTCGGGATCAACCTCCGCGCGTTCAACGACCACATCCGCGGCATCCTCCGCGACGCCGTCGAACGGGTCGTCCGCGCGGAAGCGGCGGCATCCGGGGCGCCGCGCGAGCCCGAGTTCGACTGGTACGACGGCATGCCGGTGCTCGTGTCCGATCCGGACGCGACCGCCAGGACGATGGCCGCGCTCGCCGAGCACTTCGGCACGCACAACCTGATCCCCGGCGCGGTGGTCAACGCCAGCGAGGACGTCGGCGCGTTCGGCACCGCGGCCGGGGTTCCGACGGTGTTCTGGTTCTTCGGCGGCGTCGACTTCGGCACCCACGAGCCGGGGAGGCCCGTGGCGATGAACCACTCCCCCGAGTTCGCTCCGGACATCGAGCCGACGCTGACGACCGGGGTGGACGCGCTGGTCGTCGCCGCACGGACCTGGCTCGGCTGACGCCTTCTCTGGCCGAACCGGAGGCGCAGGAAAGTGATGTGCGGCACCAGTTCTCACGGATGCCGATGGCGGTCACATGTGGACGGATGATCGGGTCAGGTACTCCGAGCAGGACGTTTCTGTTTCTTGGCGGGCTCGCGCCGCACCGCCGCGCCGTAGCTCGTCCACTGGTGGGTGACCCCGCCGGAAAACCCGTTGGTCGGCCTGTGCTACCGTTCTTGACGTCGGAAACAGCACCACTCCGGCACACAAACAAGCGCCGCTAGCTCAGTTGGTTAGAGCAGCTGACTCTTAATCAGCGGGTCCGGGGTTCGAGTCCCTGGCGGCGTACACCGGAGAAGCAGGTCGAGATTCGTCTCGGCCTGCTTCTCCGCATTTCGCGGGTTCACACCTACTGATCCTTCGGAACAACGCGGTGGACCGTGGAAAGCACGGTCTCGATCGACTCCCCTCCGGCTACCGCCTCGACGACGAGCTGGAACTCGCAGTCGCATCGCGAAGTTTCGAAGCCCACGTGAACCACCTCGGACTCGCCTTTCAGCACCTTGTACGGGAAAGATTTGCGCGGAGCACCTGACTTCGGCAACTGCATCGAGACGTTCCCATCAGTCTCGACGCGCTCCGCGGAGACGGCGCGCGGACGTTCGACGTCGAGATTCAACACCAGGTCTCGAACGGGCAGATCCGTCCAGGACCTGCATCCACCCGGAGGAGGTTCAAGATCACCACCTGGCGGCAGGTCGCGCCGAGAAACCTCGGCCCGGAGACCGGTCAGAACGATCTCGATATCGCTCGAGTTCTGAATCACGATCTCGTACACGAGTCCCGGTGTGCAGCCGACCGGCCCGCCTTCACAGGTTCGCTGGTCCTCCCGCTTGTTCGCGCAAGCGTTGACCCAGCCTTCTCCTTCGCCACCTGCAACTGCGGTGGCCGCAGTCGCGTCGGATGGTGCTGCGGCTTCTGCGGCCGCAGTGCAAATGACTGCGAGGGTTTGCGCTGCGAGGCCTGTGGCTACACAGGCTCGGCCTGCGAGGCCGGTAGCGCGATCACGTGAGACCGGGACCCCGGCAACGACGAATTCTTCTGATGACCCGAGAATTCTCGCGAAAAGCAATCCTGAGGGTCGGTCTGCTGATCACGATCACCGACAGCGTGAGTATGGCGAGCGACGAGTACCCCCAAGCCGAGCGCCGCGAGCGGTCACCGCGTCGAGCAGCTCGAATCAGGTCCGGCTAGCCCTGGATGGCGGGACGCACGGCGGTTTTGCGGCGTTCCAGCAGCCAGTCCGTGAGCAGCAGCAGGAGCAACGGACTGAGCCAGACCCCGATGCTCGCGGCGCTGTACCGCATCAGTTCCGCGCTGCCACCGAAGGTCGTGTCCACCTGAGGCGTGAGCACGATCGTGGCCACCACGTTCACGACTCGGCTCAGGACGATCGTCATCGTGAGCGCGAAGCTTCGTGACATCCACCTCCGGTGTTCGCCGTAGCGGCGCTGACGGGCCATCCGCAGCCCGATGACCGTGACCGCGAGCCACAGCACCGAGCCCA
>JASLAV010000057.1 GCA_030146905.1 Lentzea sp.
GGCAGGACACACCGACCACCGCGACCGTGTCGTCCAGGTTCGTCATCGACAAGCCCTTCGCGAGCGGGATGGTTTCCGATCTCCGGTTCTACCGAGGAATTCCGCTCCGGCAGTCATGAAGCGGTAGGCGCGCGTTCTCCGGTCAGCGAATTACCGACCCGTGACCGAGCCCTGGTTAACGTCGGATACGTCATTCCGGCCATACCCCAGAACCGGCCAAACCCAGAAAAGGACTGGTCCCCATGACCACGAACGTCACGCTGCCCGACGACGCCACGAAGATGACCGCGTTGTACGTCCGCGCGATGAACGCGGGCGACGCCGACGCCGTCCTGTCGCTCTACACCGAGGACGCCGTGTCGGTGTGGGACCCGGAGAAGCCCATCAGCGGCGCCGAGCACAAGCAGGCCGTGAAGGAGTTCATGGCCAAGCGGCCGGTGATGCGCGCCGAGCTCAAGGAGTCGTACGTGACCGGGGACACGGCGCTGCTGGTGGTCGACTGGTCATTCGACATCGAGGGCGAGGAGCCGCTGTCCGGCACGGGCCTGGACGTCCTGCGCAAGGGCCCGGACGGCAAGTGGCGCTACGCCATCGACAACCCGTTCGGCGACAACTGACATGGAGCCGCGACTGGCCGAGGCGCACCTGGGCGGTCTGTTGTCCCAGCTGGGGCTGGACGCCGAGTACGTGCGCGGCGAAGCGGACACGCTGTGGTGGCGCCGTCCGTCCGGGGACGAGGTGCCGGTGGTGGACTTCGTCGGCGGCTACGGCTCGCTGGTGCTGGGCCACAACCACCCGGAGATCGTGAAGTACGCCCGTGAGCTGCTGGAACGGCAGGTCCCGGTGCACGCCCAGTTCTCCTACCACCCCTACGCCAACGACCTGGCCCTGGCGCTCAACCGCGTGCTGTGGCGGGAGTTCGACACCGACGAGCCCTACTCGGCGATCTTCGCCAGCACCGGCGCGGAAGCCGTCGAGGTCGCCCTCAAGCACGCCGAGATGGCCCGCGGCGCGCGGGTGGCGGCGCTGCGGGAGGAGATCGAGGCGCACCTGGCCGACGCGCCCGCCGACCTGGCCGAACGGGTGCGCGAGCACAACGAGGGCCGGTACGACGCGCCGCCGGTGTTCCTGACGCTGGAGGGGTCCTTCCACGGCAAGCTGGCGGGCAGCGTCCAGCTCACCCACAACGCGGGCTACCGGCTGCCGTTCCGGACGCTGGCCGTGCAGGCGCGGTTCGTGTCCGGCGGCGAGGTCGCCAAGGAGGTCGAGGCGTGCCGCGTCACGCTGCTCGACGTCCAGGACGGCGGGCTGGTCGAACGGGACCTGCCGGTGATCGCCGCGTTCTTCGTCGAGCCGATCCAGGGCGAGGGCGGCATCCACGTGCTGGACGCCGAGGTCGCGGCCGACATCCGCGCCGCGGCCGACGCCGGTGGCTTCCCGGTCGTGGTGGACGAGATCCAGACCGGCGTCGGCCGGACGGGCGCCTTCTTCGCCTCCTCGCACATCGGGCTGCGCGGCGACTACGTGCTGCTGGCCAAGGCGCTGGGCGGCGGCATCGCCAAGTCGGCGGTGACGCTGATGCGGCAGTCGGCGTACGTGTCGGACTTCGAGCTCCTGCACAGCTCGACGTTCGCGAAGGACGCGTTCTCCTGCCACATCGGGTCGCGGGTGGTCGAGCTGGTCGAGTCGACCGACGTCTACCAGCGCGCGGCCGCGCGTGGTGCGGCGCTGGAGTCGGCGCTGCGCGGGGTGCAGGAGGAGTTCCCGACGGTGGTCGCGGACGTGCGCGGTCGCGGTCTGATGCTGGGCCTGGAGTTCCAGGACCAGAGCGGCGCGGCGGGACCGGTCGGCGAGCTGGCAGGCCAGGGCCTGCTGGGCTACGTGCTGGCCGGTTACCTGCTCAACGCCCACCGCGTGCGCGTCTTCCCGACCGCCAGCGCCTCGCACACCCTGCGGTTCGAACCTTCGGTGTTCATCACCGACGAGGAGATCGAGCAGCTGGCCACAGGTCTGCGCGCCGTGTGCACGGCCCTGCGCGACAACCCGAACGCCCTCCTGCCCGGCTGACCCAACCCCCAGGGGTCGGCTCCCCCGACGGCCCACCGACCGCCCCCTCCCGGTCGGTGGGCCGTTTCAGCTCTTCAGGACGTTTCAGCTCTTCAGTGCGTTGAGGAAGGCCTGGAACGCCGACGGACCGAACACCAACGTGCCGGACTCGCGGCTCTTGGTGTCCCGCACCGCGGCCCGTTCGGCGGACCGAGCCACCTCGACACAACCTTGCGCGCCGCCACTGCGAGAAGACTTCCGCCACATGACCCACTCCTACGCGAGTTCGCGAATACGCCGGTTGATCTTCTCAACCGTGCGCTGTTCGCTCAAGGCGTTGGCCCGCAGGCTGTCGAAAGCCAGGTTGTAGGTGCGGACGTGCTCGCGCCCGAGGTAGTCGGCCGCGGTCAGCCCTTCGACGTAGACGACGCCGGGGCGGTCCGGGATCAACGTGACGATCGTGAACAGCACGCCGTGTGACGCGTGCGCGCCGGCGTCGAACGGCACGACCTGCACGCAGGTGTTCGGTGACTTCGCGAGGTCGCGGACTTCCTGGAGCTGGGCGCGCAGGACCGCGGAGCCGCCGATCTCCCGGTACAGGGCC
>JASLAV010000553.1 GCA_030146905.1 Lentzea sp.
TGGCGACCAGCGGTAACAGGTAGCGCATGAGAACCCCCATCGCTAACGCGCACGGCTAGGGTCCGCACGCTTCGCGGGGAGAGTTGCCCTCAGCGGTAAAGGTTCACCTAAAGGGTCACCTGAAGGAGTCGGCGACCGCTGCTCTGTCGACCTTTCCCGGTCCGCGCAACGGCAGCTCGGAGACGAACCGCACCAGCTTCGGCGTCGCCGCCCTGCCCACGGCGTCCGCCACGACGGCCTTCAGCTCGTCGAGGGACGGCTCCGAGCCGCGTGCGACGACCGCCGCCGCGACGACCTGGCCCCACTCGTCGTCGGGCACGCCGACGACACACGCCTCCAGGACGCCCTCCACGGTCGACAGAGCCCGTTCCACCAGCACCGGGGGCACCTTCTCGCCACCCGTGACGATCATGTCGTCCGCACGGCCCAGCACCTCCAGCCGCCCGTCGCGCAGCCGTCCGAGATCACCCGTGCGGAACCACTCGCCGAACGGCTCCGGCTCGCCGCGGTAGCCCAGTGCCAGCACCGGTCCGCTGATCTCGATCACGTCATCGGTGCGCAGCCGGACGTCGCGCAGCGGTTCGCCGTCGTACACGCACCCACCGGCCGTCTCGCTCATGCCGTACGTCGTGACGACCTGCACGCCGAGCGCGCGTGCCTGCTGGAGGAGCTTCGGCGGGGTGGCGGCCCCACCGATCAGCACGCCGTCGAACTGCCGCAGCGCCTCCAGCCCCGGCCCCTCGCCGACGACGAGCCGGGACAGCTGCGTCGGCACGAGCGCGGTGTAGTGGCGTCCTGGCTGGGCCAGCACCGGCCGCGCCGCCTGCGCGAAACCCATGGCGCGGAAGCCCTTCGACAGGTCGAGCTCGCCGGGCGTGGTGCCCGCGACGATCGACCGCACCAGCACCTGCATGCCCGCGATGTGGTTCGTGGGCAGCGCGAGCAGCCACGTGCCGGGGCCGCCCAGCCGTTCGTGGGTGGCGTGCGCCGACGTGGTCAGCGCGTCGGCGTCGAGCAGCACGGTCTTGGGCTCGCCGGTGGACCCCGACGTGGGCACGCCGAGCACGGCCCGTTTCTCCCAGCCGTCGAGCGGGCCGTCGACCAGTGGTTCGCCGCCGCCGAGCGCCGCGCGCAGTTCGTCGAGCATGTCTTCGCCGATCAGGAGTGGGCCGATCAGAAGTAGTACGGGTAGTTCGACCAGTCGGGGGCGCGCTTCTCCAGGAAGGCGTCACGGCCTTCGACGGCCTCGTCGGTCATGTACGCGAGACGGGTCGTCTCGCCGGCGAACAGCTGCTGTCCCACCAGGCCGTCGTCGACCAGGTTGAACGCGTACTTGAGCATCCGCTGGGCGGTCGGCGACTTGCCGTTGATCTCGCGCGCCCACTGCAGCGCCGTGGTCTCCAGCTCGGCGTGCGGCACGACGGCGTTGACGGCGCCCATCTCGTGCATCTCCCGGGCGGAGTAGGTGCGGCCGAGGAAGAAGATCTCGCGGGCGAACTTCTGCCCGACCTGCCGGGCGAGGTAGGCGGAGCCGTAGCCGCCGTCGAACGAGCCGACGTCCGCGTCGGTCTGCTTGAACTTCGCGTGCTCCTCGCTCGCGAGCGTGAGATCGCACACGACGTGCAGGCTGTGCCCACCGCCGGCGGCCCAGCCGGGCACGACCGCGATGACGACCTTCGGCATGAACCTGATCAGGCGCTGGCACTCGAGGACGTGCAGCCGGCCCGCACGGGCGGGGTCGACCGTCTCCGCCGTCTCACCGGACGCGTACTGGTACCCGCTGCGCCCGCGGATCCGCTGGTCACCGCCACTGCAGAAGGCCCACCCGCC
Source organism: Lentzea sp. (assembly GCA_030146905.1). The sequence continues at coordinate 1,831 of JASLAV010000553.1, forward strand.
GTCCTTGGGGCTGGGGCCGTTGCCGGTCAGCAGCACGCACCCGACGTCGGACGACATCCGCGCGTGGTCGAGCGCCCGGTACAGCTCGTCCACGGTGTGGGGCCGGAACGCGTTGCGCACCTCGGGCCGGTTGAACGCGATGCGGACCGTGCCCTGGTCGAGGGCGCGGTGGTAGGTGATGTCGGTGAAGCCGAAGCCTTCAATCGGCTTCCACAGCGACGGGTCGAAGAGCTCCTGATCTGCCACGGTCCGAGACTCTAGGCCCTGTCCTGCAAGCCTCGTCCGCGATAGCCGCGGCCGAGGGCCCCGGAGGCGGCACCGCCGCACCACCCGAATACGCCCGGTATGAGGGGCGTTGCGGCGGCACCGCCTCCGGGTCTCTCGACCGTGACTCTCATCGAACGGACTTGCAGGACAGGGCCTAGGCGGCCACTCCGCGGACCAGCGAAGAACCTCTCAGCGCGGTCCGGTGACAATTGGGGGATGAACGGGGCAACCGAGCAGGCGCGGCTGATCGTCGACGAACTGGTGCGCAACGGCGTGCGCCACGCCGTGCTGTGCCCCGGCTCGCGCAACGCCCCGCTGTCGTTCGCACTGCACCAGGCCGAGCAGAAGGGCCTGCTCACGGTGCACGTGCGCATCGACGAGCGCAGCGCGGGGTTCCTCGCCCTCGGCCTGGCCAAGACGGGCACGCCCGCCGTCGTCACCTGCACGAGCGGCACCGCCGTGGTGAACCTGCACCCCGCCGTGGTCGAGGCGCAGCTGACCGGCGTCCCGCTGATCGCGCTGACCGCCGACCGCCCCGTCGACCTCTACCGCACCGGCGCGAGCCAGACGATCGACCAGTACGACGTCCTCGGCATCCCCACGCTGCACATGCCGGAGGGCGCCGACGAGCCCACCACGCGGTCGTTGGTCTGCCGTGCGATCGCGACGCCTGGCCCGTCGCACGTCAACGTGCCCTTCCGGCCGCCGCTGACGCCGTCCGACGAGGCGTGGCCGTCCTCGGAGCGCGGTGGGCCGTGGACCGGCACGGACCGCACGGTCACCGTCGAGACCCGGCCGTCGGACCTGCCCGCCCGCACGCTGGTGCTGCTCGGCGACGACCGTCCGGAGCGGTTGCTGAAGGCGTCGGCACTGGGCTGGCCGGTGATCGCGGAGCCGACCGCGCCCGGTGGCCTGCGCCACGGGTCGTTGCTGCTCAACGCGGGCCTGCCGGAGCACCTGCGGCCCGAGGCGGTGCTGGTCGTGGGCCGCGTGACGCTCTCGCGGGGCCAGCAGTCGTTGCTCAAGAACACCGAGGTCGTGCACGCCGTCGGCGACCAGGCGTTCTGGCCGGACGTCCAGTTCACCGCGACCCGCGCGTCGACGTGGCTGCCGGAACCGGCGGCGCTCGACGGCGAGTGGTCGCAGGCGTGGCAGAGCGCGGTGAAGAACGTCGGCGCGGCCGTCGACGACCTCTTGGACGCCGAGCCGTGGCCGACCGGCCTGCACGTCGCCCGCGACCTCACGCAGGCCGTGCCGCCGGGCTCGTTGCTGTTCGTCGGCTCGTCCAACCCGATCCGCGACGTCGACTTCGCGGGCGAACGGCGTGCGGACGTCACCGTGCACGCGAACCGCGGCGCGGCGGGCATCGACGGGAGCGTGTCCACGGCCATCGGGCTCGCCGTCGCGCATCAGGGTCCCGCATACGCGCTGATGGGCGACCTGACGTTCCTGCACGACAGCAACGGCCTGCTCGCCGACCACCAGCCGGATCTCACGATCGTCGTGCTGAACGACGACGGCGGCGGGATCTTTTCATTGCTGGAACAAGGTGCTCCGAAGTACGACCGGAGTTTCGAGCGCATTTTCGGCACCCCGCACGGTGCTGATCTGGCCGCTTTGTGCGCGGGTTACCGAATTCGCCACTCCAGTGTGGACGACCAGGAGGAGTTCCGTAGCGCACTTGCGCCACCGAATGGCCTCCAAGTGGTCGAAGTCCAGGCAAAACGTGACGAACTGCGTTCGTTGCACGAACGTCTCAAGTCGACGGTGTCAACCGTTTTCAGCAGGCAGGAAACATCCACAAGTCGGTAGTCGGGTCTTGATCGTCCGGATAGCGTTCCCCCATGTCGATCAGATCCAAGGCGACGGCCGCGGTGGCGTCCGCGGCCGCGATGACGCTCTTCGCGGGGACGGCGCTGGCGGCGTCTCCTGGTGCACCCGGCGCCGGTGATCCGTACTTCCCGACCTACGGCAACGGCGGATACGACGTCTCCCACTACGACATCAGGCTCAACTACAACCCGAACGGCGACCAACTGTCGGGCACCACGACGATCCTGGCGGAGGCCACCCAGGACCTCACGCAGTTCAACCTGGACTTCCTGCTGAAGGTGAAGTCGGTCCGGATCAACAACGCGCCGGCCTCCTTCGTCTCCGACGGCGGCGAGCTCACGCTCACCCCGCGCGGCGGCGTCCGCAAGGGCCAGGACCTGACGATCGTCGTCACCTACGCCGACACCCCGTCCGCGGTGAAGGACCGAAACGGCTTCACGGCGTGGACCAAGACCACGGACGGCGCGCTGGCCATCGGCGAGCCGGAGATCTCCGCGTGGTGGTACCCCTCCAACGACCACCCGACCGACAAGGCCACCTTCGACGTCAACGTCGCCGTCCCGAACGGCGTCGAGGCGATCTCGAACGGCACCTTCCTCGGCACCACCCGCCAGATCAACG
>JASLAV010000561.1 GCA_030146905.1 Lentzea sp.
GCGGTCAGCGAACTCGAACGCGTACACGGGTGCGTGACGCGCGTACAGCGTGTTCTGCCGGAACGTCGCCCGCGCCCACATGCGGTCGGTCAGCAGCGCGGCCCACGCCTGCTTCGGTGACGCGTAAGCACTCACGGGGTACTCCCGCTCGATCTCCGCGGCCTGAGAGGGGAACGCCTCGCGCACCAGCCGCGAGTAGTCCTCCGCGGACATCGGATCCGGCCGGAACAGCCCGACGAAGCTGTTGTGCTCGTCGCGCGTGGCCCCGGCCAGGATCGGCACCGGCGAGAACTCCCCGGCCTCCAACGACTCGGAGGGCAAGTCCGGCAGCACGGACCCGCCGTACCCGACCGACTGGAAGATGTTCATGATCTGGGGGTAGTCGAGCAGGGTGGCGGCGGGCAGCGCCCGCAGGCACGCCACGTCCGCGCAGCCCAGCTCACCCATGATCGCCGCGCCGATCTGCTCGATCTCGGGCACCGGGCGCCACGCCAGTGACGGCAACGCCTCCAGGTCCGGGAACCAGGCGCCCTTCGGCACGTCCACCAGCGTGAACGCACTGTGCATGATCGCCTTGTGGAACAACGGCTGCCGCGCGGTCTTCTGCGCGATCAGGTGCGCGCTCACGGCCGTCGCGCCGAACGACACCCCGAACAGCGTCACGTTGCCCGGATCGCCGCCGAAGCCGGAGATGTTGCGCCGCACCCACTCCAGCGCCGCCCGCTGGTCCAGCAGCCCGAACTCGCCGGAGTGCGGCAGACCGGGCACGCCGAAACCGCCGAAGACGCCCATCCGGTAGTTGAACGTCACCACGACGACGCCGCCCTGCCGTGCGAGGCGTTCGGCGTGGAAGTAGTGGCCTGCCCCGATGGCGCCGTCACCGTGGATCCACACCAGCACCGGCCTGCGGCCCGAGGTGGACGGCGTCGTGACGTTCGCGAACAGGCAGTCCTCGTTCGTGCTCTTCGTCTCCGAGTAGCTGGACCCGACCTGCGGGCACGGGCTGCCCGGCGACAGCGCGTCCCGCACGCCGTCCCACGACGCGGCGCGGACCGGCGGCTCCCAGCGCGACGCGCGGGCGTACGGGACCCCTTGGAACACCAGGTGTGAGTCCCGCACCTCGCCCCGGACCTGACCGGTGTCGGTCGTGACGACGTCCGACGGCATCGCTTGCCCCTTCCCGCATGCGCTCACGAGCAGAAATGCGGTCAACAGCAACGTCGCTCGACGCATGCTCACCCTCCCGTGGCCAGCTCGACGGCCGCGATCAGCTCCCGCTCGCAGACGTCGAGATCGAGTGCCCCGGACCGCAGGACGAGGCCGTTGCGCATCGCGAGCACGAACACCGCCATCACGTCCGGGTCGAACGCACGGAACTCGCCGGCGTCCTGGCCCTGGCGCAGCAGCGCGGCGAGCGCCACGTGGTCCGAGTCGGCGATGCCCCCGTCGGTCACCGCCGCGTGTGCCCTGATCCGCAGGAACGCGAGCATGTCCGCGGGGTGCTCCCGCAGGAACGCCACGTTGGCTGCCAGGAACGCCCGCAGCTCCTCGCGCGGGCTGGACTGGCCCATGCGCGCGGTGACGAAGCCCTGGAAGCGTTCGAGGACGTCGGCGAACACGACGTCGACGAGTTCCTGCTTGTTGCGGAAGTGGTACGAGATCAGGCCTGTGCTGCTCAGCCCCGCGCGTGCCGCGATCGCCTTGAACGACGTCTCGGCGTAGTCCAGCTCCGCGATCGTGGCGATGGCCGCCGACACGATCTGCGTCCGCCTGGCCTGCTCCGTCACGGATTTTGCTCGCATGAGCAAAAATTAGCACGGCTGAGCAAATCAAGGGCGGGCGAGACCCGCGACGGCGGCCTCCACAGCGGCCTGGCGACCGGTGAAGGGGTCCTCGCGCAGCGCCTTCAACGACCAGGACGCGGTGTCCCAGCTGATCACCAGCGCGACCACCATGGCCAGCAGCTCGATCGCCGGGATGTCGGAGCGGACGGAGCCCGCGTCCTGGGCGGCGGCGATGGCGGCGACGTTGCGCCGGTACTCCGCGACCTCGGCCTCGACGGGTTGCTGGCGTTCCAGGCCCGCCCACAGGTACAGCCTGCGCACGTGCGGGCGCTGTTCGAGCTGGGCGAACAGCGCGCCGGCGTAGCGGGGGAGGTCACCGGCGTCGATCGCGACCGCGCGCCCCAGCTCGGCCATGGCGTCGCCGACGACCCGGTCGAACAGCTCCTCCTTGGTGCCGAAGTGCATGTAGATCGACCGCTTGTTCGCCGAGGCCTGCTCGGCGATGCGGTCGACCCGCGCTCCCGCGAGGCCGTAGGTGGCGAACTCGTCGATCGCGGCCTTCATGAGGCGCCGCTTGGTCTCCGTGGCATCGGGTGGCATGCGCCGATCATACATAACCATCTAGGTATTTACATCCGCTTCCCGCACGTGTACGAATGTATCTAGTTAGTTACCTACGGAGGAGCAGACATGACCCGCACCTGGTTCATCACCGGCACGTCGTCCGGCTTCGGCCGCGAGCTCACCGAGCAGCTGCTCGAGCGCGGCGACCGGGTCGCCGCC
>JASLAV010000572.1 GCA_030146905.1 Lentzea sp.
CCACGTCATCATCGGGCGTGGGATCACCCACGTCGCGACCGACGTCCACATCAGCGACCTCACCGAGGCGGTCCGCAGGCTCAAGGCGTGGAAACCGCAGCACGACCCGGCGGTCCTGGGCGCGCTGCTCGTCGAGCTGACCGCGTTGATCGGGCTGGAGAGCGTCGTCGAGGCGCTGCCGCCGAACGTCACCAGGATCGCCGTGTCGGCGACCGACCTGCTGGCGGACGTCCCGTTCGCCGGTCTGCCGATCCCCGGCACCGACCGGTTCCTGGGCCTGGTCCACGCGCTGTCGAGCCTGCCGTGCCTGTCCGCGCTGCCACCGCTGCGGCGCCGCGCCCGCACCCAGCGTGGTGACGAGACCGCGGTCTTCAGTCCTGACCCGAAGCTCCGCGGCGTGTTCGGCGAGAGGTTCTCGACAGCGTCGGAACTGGAACGCACGCTCGAAGAACGCCGCTTCCAACGCGTCCGCATCGACGCCGACGGCACGCACAACCGCCTGAGCCCCGACCAGGCCTGGCTGAGGTTCGGCGACGAGCGGGTGTCCGCGGAAGCGTTGCGGAACATGGACTTCAGCGCGTGCGGCACGGTCGTGCTCGGTGCCTGCGAGTCCGGGTTCGTCCGCGCCGCCATCGCGGCGGGGGCGGGAGCCGTCGTGGCGGCGCGCTGGGCGACAGGGGACGAACCGGCGCGCAAGGTGCTCGACGCGTTCGACAGGAACCTGGCCAGGATGCCCCGCGACCAGGCGTTGCAGCACGCGCTGGGGGTGGTCGGCGACCGGCACCCCGCGGAGTGGGCGTGCTGGTCGGTGCACGGCGACGCGGGGATCCAGACCGCAGCGGGCCCGCTGCGCAGACGACTCAGGAAGATCGGAGAGCCCGTGCCGCTCGAAACCCGTCCCAAGGTGTTCCTGTCGTTCGCGGGCAAGGACCGCTCGTACGCGGAGCAGCTGCGTGCGGAGCTGGAGGAGCGCAACGTCAACGCCTACCTCGACGAGACTGAGGCGGCGCCCGACGGCACTCCGGCCGCCGCCGTCGACGAGGCGCTCGCCACCTCCGACTACTACGTCCTGCTGTGGTCGGCGAACACCTCGTGGCGCACCGAGGAGTGGACCGCGGCGTTCACCCTGGAGATGACCCGGCGCCGCGCCTTCCTGTTCATCGTGCGGCTCGACGAGGAACCGCTGCCGCCGCTTCTCGCACCCCGCAAGCACATCGACCTGGTGGAGGCGGCCGACCGCCTCGTCGCGACGTGGCGCACGGACCGCAAGTCGGAGCTGCCGGTGTTCCCGCAGCCCGTGCCGCCCGCGCCTGACGGGCCGACCGTCGCGATCTCCGTGCGCAGCCACGACCTCGGCGTCACGCACGTCGTCATGGTTCCGCTGCACGTGACCGGCGCCGAGCTGTACCAGGTGGTGTCCGACGCGATGCGGCTGCCGGCGGAGCAGGCCACCTTCGACGGTTCGACCGGGATGCGGTTCTCCTACGAGCTGTTCCACCAGAACGAGTCGATCCCCGCCGACCAGTCCACCGTGGAACTGGGATCGGACCTCGTCGACATCGCCGTCCGCGTCGAGCCGTTCGGCGCGCGCGACGGGTTCACGAACAAGGAGCTGCACCAGGACGACGAGCTCGCCGAGGGTCTCGACGTCGACCAGCAACGCATGCTGCTCGTCGCCGCCTTCCGGCACCTCCTCCCCTGAGGACGCCGATCGGGTGAATCAGCGCTGCCCGCTCAGCCTTTTCCGGCTTCAGCGCCTGTAACCGGTGAAGGTCGCCCCAGGGCGATGAAGGCCGCGAGCGGACGCTGAAGGGGAGGCCGTTGAGCACACCGGAGCCGGACCGGGGCTTCGCCGAGTTCTTCCGCGCCTGCCTGCCCGTGGTGACCAGGACGTTGACGGCGCTCACCGGCGACACCCGCGCGGTCGAGGACGTGGCGCAGGACGCGTTGGTGATAGCGCGGCACCGATGGCACGACATCAGCTCGTACGACAAGCCCGAGGCGTGGGTGCTCAAGGTCGCGATCCGGCTGATGCGGCGCTGGCAGCAGCGGCAGGAACGCGAAACGCCGCTGGTCGTCGCACCCGACGTCGCCGAGCAGGTGCACGAGGTGGAACTGGTGCACGCCGCGTTGCGCGAGCTCTCCCCCAGGCACCGCGAGGTCGTGGCGTTGCACCACCTGCTCGGCTACTCGGTGAGCGAGATCGCCTCGGTGCTCGTGGTCGGCGAGTCGACCGTGCGCACGCACCTGAGCCGCGGCAGGGACGAGCTGCGGCGGATTCTCGGAGGCAGTGATGAGTGAACTGCTGGCCAGGTTCGAGTTCGACGAGGCCGTCGAACGGGTGTACCGCCTCGGCGAGGCCGCCGAACGGGCGGGGAACCCGCGTGAGGCGGCCGTCTGCTTCCGGGTCGCCGCCGACCAGCACCTCGGTGACGCGGCGGTGCGGCTCGCGCGGGCGCTGTTCGCGCTCGGCGAGACCGAGGAGGCCGCGCACTGGTGCTCGGTCGCCGAGGCGGACGGCTTCACCGAGGCCGCGGAGCTGGTCCGCGAGAACTCCCTGGCACGCCAACGCTTCCTGGAGCACGCGGCACGGATCACGGTGGGCGCGCCGACGTTCGACTGGCTGCCCGCGGAGATGCCGTCCGGCCGCATCGAGCCGTCGGCGATCGCGGCGCGCACGCGGGCGTTGCGCGCCCTGGACCGCCGGTACGGCGGGATCGCCTGCCACGCCTCGGTGCTGGAGCACCTCGCCGCCGTCGAACCGATGATCGTCGTCGGCGACGAGGCGGT
>JASLAV010000600.1 GCA_030146905.1 Lentzea sp.
CAGGGCGACCTGCCGATGTCGATCGAGCTGCGCGGCGGCACCAGCCGGATCATCACCATCGCCGACCCCGGTGCCGCCGAGCTGGGCGTCACGTTCTCCGGCGGCGGCGCCCCGTTCGGCGACCGGCTCGCCGAGTACGCCCAGCTCGTCGCCGACGGCGAGCTCACGGTGCGCGTCGCGCAGAGCTTCCCGCTGGCCGACGCCGGTCGCGCGCAGGAGCTGAGCGCCACCGGTCACGCCGCGGGAAAGCTCGTCCTGCGCCCGTGACCGTCACTCCCCCACCGGCTGGGCGGGCACGACGGGGAAGCACCTGGCGGTCGTGACGGCCCTGGCGAGACCGGCCAGCTCCTCCGCCTCACCGCGGCTCGCCTGCCGCAGGTGGCCGAGGGCGCGGGCGAGCAGCAGCGCGGCCTGCTGCTCGCACCACCTCCGCCCGTCCTCGACCAGCACGGCGAGCTCGTGCGGTTCCGCCTCGGTGCCGTAGACGTCGACGCCTGCGGCCATCGCCGCCACCACCGGGAGGGTGTGGCGGTGGTGCGCCAGGTCGTCGTGCAGCGCGAGCACGTCGTCGACGTGCTTGCGCGCCAGGCCGATGTCGTCGCCGAACTCCCGCAGGTGGCCGGCCTGGCTCCTGCTCGCGCCGGCGGCCAGCGCGCCGAGCTCGCACGCCGCCGCCGGCAGCGAGCTGTGCTTCGCCGCCGCGACACCGAGGTGCCCGGCCACGTCGACGTCGTCCCGTTCGTCCATCTCCAGCTCCTGGACGTAACCGTCCACAACGGACATCAGGGCGACGTTGAGGACGGACACCTCCTGCCTGGTGAGCCGTGCGAAGGCGAGCGGGAGGAGCGCCTCAGCGGCCGACACCACCCTGTCGTTCCCGAACTCCGGCCGTCGGCCGGTGCCGGTCGTGAGGCCCGCGTGCAGTTGTTCGTGCAGGGCGGCGAACTCCAGGGCCGCGGCGGTCCCGGTCACGTCCGCGGCGCCACCGAACGCCTCCGCGGACAGCACCACGAGCGCGGCCGTCGAGAAGTCCCGCAGCCCCAGGCCGTGCTCGACCACCTCGCGGGTCTCGCCGGGAAGCTCGGCCAGCGCGGCGCGCACCGCCGGCTCCACCGCGGCGCGGACCCGCTCCAGCACGTCCCGCGGCGGCGCGGCCAGGTCGACGATCGTCATGTGCTTTCCTCTCAGACCCCGGGAAAACGACGCTAAACCCGCTGGTCAGGTGCGTGAGTGCGATTGCCACTGTCGTGTCGAATCCGGGCACGATCCGGCGAGCCGGACTACGTTGATGTTGAACGGGTTGTCGCCACCATCACCCGACCGTGACCGTCGTTTCCTGAGAGGCTGACCGTGCGCTACACCAAGCTCGCCGGCATGGACGTGTCGGAGATCTGTCTCGGCATGATGAGCTATGGAGATCCATCGCGGGGCAACCACGCGTGGTCGTTGCCGGAGGAGGAGTCCCGGCCGTTCATCAAGGCGGCGCTCGACGCCGGCATCAACTTCTTCGACACGGCGAACGTCTACTCAGCCGGTTCCTCCGAGGAGATCACCGGCCGCGCCCTCCGCGACTTCGCGCGCCGCGAGGACGTCGTGCTCGCCACCAAGGTGCACGGCCGGATGCGCGACGGCGTGAACGGCGCGGGCTTGTCCCGCAAGGCGATCTTCGCCGAGATCGACAACTCGCTGCGCCGCCTGGGCACGGACTACGTGGACCTGTACCAGATCCACCGCTTCGACGCGTCCGTCCCGCTGGAGGAGACGCTGGAGGCGCTGCACGACGTGGTGAAGTCCGGCAAGGCGCGCTACATCGGCGCGTCGTCGATGTACGCGTGGCAGTTCGCGAAGGCCTTGTTCACGCAACGGCAGAACGGCTGGACGCGGTTCGTGTCGATGCAGAACCACTACAACCTCCTCTACCGCGAGGAGGAACGCGAGATGCTGCCGCTGTGCGCGGACCAGGGCGTCGCCGTGATCCCGTGGAGCCCGCTGGCCAGGGGCCGCCTGACCCGCGACTGGGACGCGACGACCGCCCGCACGGAGACCGACGAGTTCGGCTCCAGCCTGTACGTCGAGTCCGACCGCGCGATCGTCGAACAGGTGGCCGCGGTGGCGTCGGCACGTGGCGTGTCACGCGCCCAGGTGGCGCTGGCCTGGCTGCTGCGCAACCCGGTGGTGACCGCGCCGATCGTCGGCGTGACCAAGCCCGCGCAGCTCGACGACGCGGTGGCGGCGCTGGGCGTCGAGCTGACCGACGACGAGGTGCGGCTGCTGGAGGCGGCGTACGAACCGCACCGCATCGCCGGGCACTCCTAGTACGCGGACGCTTCTAGCGCACGGCCTCTTCGCGGAGCTGGACCAGCAGCTCGCTCTGCCCCGCCAGCAACTCGGTGAGGATGCGTCTGGCGGCCCCGAGCAGGTCGGCCACGTCGGCCCCCGCGAGGGCGTAGACCACCGTCGAACCCTCGCGGGTCGCCGTGACGATCCCCGACCTGCGCAGCACGGCGAGCTGGGCGGAGAGGTTGGAGGGCTCGACGTCGATCTCGGCGAGCAGTTCCCGCACGGCCTTCGGCCCGTCCTGCAGCAGTTCGAGCACCCGGATGCGCACCGGGTGCCCGAGCATGCGGAAGAACTCGGCCTTGGCCTGGCACAGCGCGAGCGGCACGGTCACTCGACCCCGTGTTCTACGGCGAGCCTGCGGAGGTTGGCCAGGTCGGCGCCGTGCACCTCGGCCGTGTACGAGTCCTGCTGCTCCTTGGCCCTGCGCACCGCCTCCTCCGCCTGCTCGATGCGGGAGAGGAGGTTGTCCCTGAACTCGTTCACGGCATCACGACCTGTCGAATTGAAGAAGTCTTCAACTCACACGCTACTCCGGCAGTCGAGCGCGTCAAGACCGCAGATTCCGGCTCAACGACGTTGAAACCCCGCACAAGCAGGCATACACTCTCGCTCGTGCCGAATCTGCGGATCAGCGAGGCCGCCGCCCTGCTCGGGGTCAGTGACGACACCCTGCGCCGCTGGATCGACCAGGGACGCCTGGGATCCGTCGTGCTCGACAACGGGCGGAAGGGCGTGAGCGGGAC
>JASLAV010000067.1 GCA_030146905.1 Lentzea sp.
CGCGAGGACCAGGGACCCGGTCCACACCGCGACCCTGTCGCGCGACATCGTCCACTGAGGACTGGAGGCCTGGGACAGCTCGGCGGCGCTCGCCAGCGCGAACCGCAGCGCGACCGCCACGGCGAGCCCGAGCCCGACCACCAGCCCCGCCGAAAGCCCGTACAGGGCACCGAAGACGAGCCCGGCCGCCAGTCCCAGCACACCGGGGACCAGCAGCAGGCTGCGCCAGATCCCCAGCCGCGGCTTGGCCTTGCGCTCCTGCGCCGCGTTCAGGGCGGCCGCGCCGACGCCGATGCCGGCGACCAGACCGGTGATCGGCGCGAGCGACGGCGTGATCGAGTACGCCATCAGCCACGCGACGCCGAACCCACCGATGGCGCCCAGCACCAGTGCGCCGAGCACCGCGAGCCACGTCCTGCCGACCGACCGGCGCATCTCCCACCAGGCCAGTTCGCGGATGCCGCGGTCACGCATCTCGTGGGCCAGGAACTCGAGCCACTTGCGGGCCCTGTCGCGCGGCCAGACCTGCGAGGCCCTGACGTGGTGCGCGAACTCCCTGTTGCCGAACGCCCGCGAGACCAGCTCGTCGCACAGGTGGTCGGAGATCGCCCGCGGGTCCGGGAAACGGCCGCGGTCGAGCAGTTCGGTCGGCTCCGCCTCGCTGTCGGCGTAGACCATGCCGGCGAGCCACATCGTGAGCGGCGTGGACAACGCCTCCGCGAGCCTGCCGTCCGGTTCCTCGCGCAGCCGGATGAACACCGGTTCCCACCGCGCCGCTCCCCAGCTGTCGGCGCTGGCGCGCAGGTAGGCGGCGACCTCCTCCAGGTCGAGCGGCGCCAGTTCGACGACGTCCGCTCCCGGCACCGCCCCCGCGGCGCGGACGGCCTGCGCGAACTCGGTCGTGCGGCAGGTCAGCACCAGGGGACGGCTCGCGGGGAAGGCCTTGGTGATGCGGGAGAGCGCGTCCGCGCGCTGGTGGCCGGGGATGTCGTCGAGGCCGTCCAGCACCGGCAGCACGCGGTGCTGCTCGACCAGCAGGTCACCGGCGTAGCTGCCGTACAGCTCGGTGTTGCGCAGCGCGGGGTGGTCCTCGTAGAGCCTGCGGGTGATCCACGTGCGGATGTCCTCCACCGCCGGGTCCCACGTCGACAGCGGCAGCAGGACCGGCACCATGCCGCCCTCGTAGCGCTCGAGCAGCCCGCACGTCAGCAGCATCGCGACCGTCGACTTGCCGGTACCGGCCTCGCCGATGAACACCATCCGGCGGCGGGCCTGCCGTTCGAACGCGCCGACCACCGCGTCACCGCGTCCCGGCGGGGCGTCCGGCCCGTCGCTCACGTCCAGCTCCGGCGCGGTCCAGTGCAGGTCGAGCAGGTCCGGTTCGGTGAGACCGCGCGAGCGCACCTCCTCGCCCCACTGCGCCTGCAGGCCGACGGCCAGCGCGCGGCACGCCGCGTCGAGGTGCTCGTCGGTGCTCAGCTCCGCGTTGTGCCTGCGCCTGAGCCACGGGTCGAGCAGAGCCAGGAAACCCAGGAACACCAACGCGAGCACGATCAGCCACAGGCGCGGGTCGATGCCGTGATCGGTCACGAACAGACCGGCCGCGGTGAGCAACGCGGTCAGCACGCAGCCGGCCAGCAGCGCCTGCTGACGGAATCTGGACATGCGACGAATCATGACGCACCGCATCCGCACCGGGTCGATTCGGTGACCCGTGTCGTGACGTTCAGTTGTTGATCACAGATGCCAGTGGAGATCGCGCAGCGTCAGGAACTGGCCGTCGCGGCGCACCTCGACGCCGAAGTGCTGCCTGCGGGGTTCGCCCAGGTCACGCCACTCGGCGATGGCGTCCTCCGCCAGGTCCCACAGCCGGCGCGGGCCGCCCTGGTCGACGTGCGAGCCGTGGTGGTGCACCCACGATCCGTCCGAATGGGCCAACCAGTCGTGCCCCGCCACGACGCCGGGCAGCGCGATGCCGGCGAAGAACTCGAACGGGCTGGCCGGGTCGACCGCGGTGGCGAGCGGCAGGGTGGTCCGCCTGCGTTCGAACGCGCCCTCGCCCGTGACCGCGGGTGGACGGGCGTGCGCGCGCAACGGCATGAAGCGGCCGTCCTCGACGAGAACGCGGCCTTCGCCGGTGCCGTCGCCGTTGGACGTGATCCGGACGAGCCCCGCGCCGATCGGGCGGTGCAGCGTCGTGACGACCAGACCGCCCCGCCTGGTCTGCTCCAGCCAGGCCGGTGGGATGGTCGCGACGGAGCAGGTGGCCAGCAAGCGGTCGTACGGCGCGCGCCCCGGATGGCCGAGCGCTCCGTCACCGGTGACGCACGTCGGTACGAAACCGTTGCGCAGCAGGCGTTCTCGTGCCCGTCGTGAGATGGCGGGGTCGACGTCGATCGTGGTGACGTTCGCCGAACCCACCGCGTGGCAGAGGAGAGCGGCGTTGTACCCCGTGCCGGTGCCCACCTCCAGCACCGACTGTCCCCTGTGGACCTCCAGTGCCTCCAGCATGATCGCCATGATCGTGGGCATGCTCGACGAGCAGGTCGGTGTGCCGCCGGTCGCCGTGTCGTCGCCGTCGAACTGGGTGACCCAGACGCGGTCGGCGTAGACCAGCCGCAGCCAGCCGGGGTGTGCCGCGGTGACCTGTTCCCAGTCGCCGTCGTGCAGCTGGCGGTAGAACCGCGGCAGGAACTCGTGCCGCGGAACCGCGCGGAAAGCGTTGAGCCACAGGGGATCGTGCAGCACGCCGGCACCGAGCAGGCGGTCGGCCAGCTCGGCGCGCAGTGCTCCGGCGTTGTCCATGTCACCCGTCACGGTAGTCCTGTGGCAGAGCACACGCAGCGATTGCTAGCAGGGTGCTTGCAACTGCTAGCACCCGTCGCTAACGTGGTCGGTGGCACGAGGAACGAGGAGCGGGAACAGTGGACAAGTCCATCGACAAAGCAGTCGCGGACCTCGGGCGCAACATCGGTGAGTACATCCGCGAGCAGCGCAACACCGCCAAGATCTCGTTGCGGGAGTTGGCGAAGCAGGCGGGTGTCTCCAACCCGTACCTCAGTCAGATCGAGCGGGGACTGCGCAAGCCCAGCGCGGAGATCCTCCAGCAGATCGCCAAGGGACTGCGCATCTCGGCGGAGGCGCTCTACGTCGAGGCCGGGATCCTCCAGCAGCGCGAAGGCGGTGCGTTGGCGGACGCCATCGTCGCCGCGCCCGATCTGACCGAGCGGCAGAAGCAGGTGCTGCTCGACGTTTACGAATCTTTCAGGCGGGAGAACTCCGCCAAGAACCAGGAGGACTGATCCCCATGGCCAAGCTCACCCAGGACGACGTTCGCAAGGCCGCCGAGCAGGGCGCTCACGCCGCGCGTCAGGCGCTGCTCGCCGCCCTCGGCGCCGGTGACCTCGCCGCCAAGGCGGTCGTCGAGGCGCTCACCAAGGCCAAGGAGCGCGCCGAGGAGGCCCGCAGCCAGGCCAAGGACCTCCCGACCGAGCTGAACGACCTGCGCGACAAGCTGCAGCCGGCCGAGCTCAAGAAGCTGGTCGACGCCTACACCGCCTCCGCGGTGAACCTGTACACCTACCTCGCGGAGCAGGGTGAGCAGACGCTGGAGCAGATCAAGGCCCAGCCGCAGGTCAAGCAGGCCGTGGTGCAGGTGGAGCAGGCCGTCGAGGCCGCGCAGAAGCGCGCGGGTTCCGCCGCCACCGACGCCCGCGTGCTCGCCGACGACGTGCTCGGCAAGGTGACCCGCCGCACCCGTTCGGTCGGCGAGAAGGTCGCCAACCAGGTC
>JASLAV010000616.1 GCA_030146905.1 Lentzea sp.
GAGCCGTCGGCCGGCGTCGGCGGTGGCACGAACGCCTTGACCGCCTGCTCGACGTGCACGCCGTCTCCGAACGTGGCGACGACGGGCACGTCGATCAGGCCGATCGTCGTGCCGGCCGTGAGCCGCCAGCTGCCGCTGACCGACTGGCCGGGCGCGAGCACGCGGCGCTGGACGGCCGGTCCGCTCACGGTCCAGCCCTGCGGCGCGGTGGCCGTCAGCCTGACGTCGCGGATCTCCCTGTCACCGTTGGTGAACGTGCCGGTGACCTCGAACGAAGAACCCGGTTGCACGTCCGTGGTCGTCGCCGGCGCGACGGTCAGCGTGGTCTTCGGCACCTGGCGGATCGGCTGGTCGCACGTCTGCAGACCCGGCCGGTAGCGGCAGGCGATCGCCGCGAAACCACCGTTGAGCCCGGCGGCGACGCTCAGGGCGTCGGTGCCGCGCAGGACCTGGCGGTCTCGGACGACGTCGGCGCGGGTGGCGGGGTCGCGCACCGTCTCGACCAGCCACTGACCGCCGCCGAGGAACCCGAGCGGTGCCTGGAGCGT
The DNA here is from genome assembly GCA_030146905.1 of Lentzea sp. The sequence continues at coordinate 549 of JASLAV010000616.1, forward strand.
GCGTTCCCGCGTCGCGATGCCGCCGATGAACCACCTGTCGCCGTTGCGGCGGGCCACCACCGCGTGCGAGTCGGGGTCACCGTCGAGCAGCCGGGTCTCGTCCCAGACCGTCGGGAGCTGGTTGAGGTAGCGCAACGCCTGCGGATGCCGTTCGTACGCCTCGGGTTTGTCCGCGAAGTGCGTCCAGCCCGACTCGTAGACGACCGGGAGCGCGACCTCGTGCGCGATCGACGCCTCCTTCGTGCCGACCTCCAGCGAGACCGGCGTGTAGTCCATCGAGCCCGCGACGTTGCGGGTGAAGAACTGCACGGGGTTGTTGGCGGCGGGCGGGTAGTTCTCCGCGCCGCGCACGGCCTCCATCGTGAGCACGTGCGGCCAGGTGCGGGCGAGGCCGTGCGGGATGGTGGAACCGTGGAAGTTGACCATGAGCTTCAGGTCGGCCGTCTTCTGCAGCACCGCGTCGTACCAGCGGTAGCGGTCCTGCGAGTCGGACTCCATGAAGTCGAGCTTCACGCCCTTGGCGCCCCACTGCTTCACCCTGGGCAGCACCGTGTCGCGTTCCTGCGCGGTGTCGAGGTCGGTCCAGTGCATCCAGAGCAGGATCTCCACGCCCTGTGCGCGGGCGTAGCGGATCAGCTCCGGCACCCACGCGGAGCTCCAGCCCTCGTCGACGAGCGCGTACTGCCACCCGTTGCGGGCGGCGAAGTCCACGTACTGCTTCTGCCGCGCGAAGTCGCTCGGGCTGGAGTGCTCGCTCAGCCACGACCACGCGACCTTGCCGGGCTTGATCCAGGACGTGTCGGTGAACCTCGCGGGCGCTGCGAGGTCGTCGACCAGCGTGGACGTGCTCACGGTGGCGAGGTCGCCGACGACCGCGGTGCGCCACGGCGTGGTTCCCGTCGAGGAGACCTGCGCGTCGGCCAGCACCACCTGAAAACCGTCACCGCTCCTGCGCAGCCTGCTGCCGGCGTAGCGGCCGTCCACATCGGACTCGGTGAGCAGTGCGAAGTCCTGCCCCACCTGGAAGAGCGACGGGTAGCCGAAGTCGCCGGTGGCCTCACCCGCGGTCGTGCGCACGCGGTTGGCCTCGTACCAGGCGTTGTAGGGCAGCAGCCACGCCTTCGACTCGGCGGGGACGCGGAAGCTCGACGCCTCCGCCGTGACGGTGGCGGCGTTCAGCACGTACCGGTAGGCGACGCCGTCAGATGACGTGCGCACCACCAGGTCGAAGCCGCCGCTCGCGTTGCGGAAGCCCAGCTTCGCCTCGGTCATCCGGGCGGCGCGCTGCATCCGCTTGCCGTGCGGCATGGTGTACCGCTCGTTGACAACGCGGTCACTCCGGCCGGTGAAGACCAGGTCCTGCGTGAGGTCGGCGGCGGTCGTGGTGAGACCGACGGCGGCCGGCTGGAGGACCGTTCTGCCCTGCCTGCGCACGGCCAGGGTGAGTTTTCCGCTGTTCAGAGCCACTTCCGCGGTGACCTGACCAGGTCCGGTGACCACCCAGCCGTCAGGTGCGGCGATGGCGGGCGCGGCGGGCAACAGCAGGGCGAGCACGAGGACGAGCAGTCGTGACATCGTTGTCAGCTCCCGGTTGTGAGACCGCTCCCATCGTGTTGGGGACGTTCACTCCCGGTCAAGTGGCTGATGATTATCAGTCCTTTTGCGGACATGACCTCACAGCACGACGATCTCGATCTCCTTGCCGAGCTCGGCGCCGCCCAGCAGGTCGAGGTCGTCACCGCTCCAGAAGCGGCCGGGGTCGTACCAGCTGGGACGGCGCTGCGGCAGCAACCCCATCTCCTCGTACGTCACCGCCACGATCTCCGCGCAGAACGCGCTCTCCAGCGACGCCTCCTCCCTGCGCCCCACCGGAACCCGCCCGCGCAACCACCGCGAGGCGAGCTTCGCCGTCGACGGGAACGGCGTGCCGTCCAGCCGCGCCACGGCCTTGAGCGCGGCGTCCTCCATCTCGCGGTTGACCTCGGGGTGCAGCTGTCGCAGCCACACCCGCTGCCCGTACTTGTCGTGCCACGTCACCACGGCGTCGCGCAGGTCGTGCAACTGGGCGCCGCGCTGGTGCGTGCCGCTCCACATGTCCTTGAGCGACTTGCCGAGCTCCGCGTGCCACATCAACGGCGGCAGGTCGTCCAGCACGATGGCCATGCCCACGTGGTTGACGGGGCTGTTCGTCATGGCCTGGATCGCCCGGTCCGCCGCACTGCGCCCGCGGAACACCCAGACGTCACCGGTGCGCGTCATCTCGACGGCTTGGTCCAGAGTTGTCGGCATAGCCCCGTACCCTATGCACATGAAGCTCTGGAAGCTGCTCGGCATCGCCGCCTTCGCGGGTGTCGCGACGAGCGGCGTGGTCGCCGCCCGCAACCAGCGCCGCCGCGCCGCCTACACGCCGGAGCAGGTCAGGGAGCGCCTGCACGCGCGGCTGGCCGAGGCGGACCAGGCCAAGTCGGGCTGAGCGGGCGGCGGTACGCGCATTCGCGCGACGTCCGAAACCGGACGAGGTGGAATACCGTTCGTCTGCCACAACGGTCCGCCACTGTCGAAAAACCGATTCAGAAGACCTGTGCCGCGTCTTGCTGATCTATTTCCCGTGCACTCGATGGAGTGACGTCGGCGAACTCGCCCTGACCCGATCACAACGTCGGTGACACCACGACCGACCCCCCTGAGCTGCTGCTGGGCCCGTCCGGCGCTTCGGCTCCCTCCTCCGGCGTTGTTCACCAAACGTTGTCAACCGGAACAACTCCGACACCTGACAACGAAATCTGCGTACCGTCGGAAGTGCTTGCACTCCGGGGGGAGAGAAATGCCGATGGTGTTGTCCGAATCCGCGCCCAAGGGACGCGGGTTGACGATTCTCTTCGAGTTGGAAGATCTCGCGCGCACCCGGTTCGCGTCGGCGCCGCTGCCGATGTACGAGCTGGTGTTCACGATGCACAGCGGTACCTGGGACCGCATGCTGCTGCCGCAGATCCGCCCGCTCGCCGAGCTGGTCCGGCCGGGACGGTTCATCCCGGACTTCTTCAACTCCGCGCGCCCCGACTTCGACGAGGCCGTGCGCCAGGTGCTCGACGTGCCCACGACACGGGTGCGCGACCAGATCGCGAGCATGCTCGGCACGACGTCGCCGTGGCTGCGGTCGTACGCCGCGGGCACGCCGGCCTCGCGCCAGGACCTGAGGTCGGCGCTGACCTGCGCGTTCCGCGAGCTGCTGGGGCCCAACTGGTCGCAGACGCGCCAAGCCTTCGAGGCCGAGGTGCGGCTGCGGTCGTCGCAGGCCGTCACGCGCGGCCTGGGGGACCTGTTCGGCAACCTGCACCCGTCGATCTCGTGGACGTCGCCGGCGTTGCACGTCGAGCTGACGTGGGAGTCCGAGATCTCGTTGCGCGGCAGCGGGATGCTGATCGTTCCGGTGCTGAACGGGCTGACCCGGCCCGCGGTGTCGATGTTCGCCGAGCCGCAGCCGCTGCTCTTCTACCCCGTGACGGCGCCGCAGCCGAGCGGCGGCAGCCTCGAGCTCGCACTCGGCCGCACGCGGACGCTCGTGCTGCGCGCGCTGACGTCCGAGCGCACCACCACCGAACTCGCCAAGCACGTGGGCATCAGCCTGCCGACGGCGTCGCAGCACGCGACGGCACTGCGCACCGCGGGTTTCGTCTCCACCCACCGCAACGGCCGCTCGGTTCGCCACCGCCTGACCAGACGTGGCTGGGAGCTGCTGAACTGAGGGAGGCACGCATGACCGCGATACCGCGGTACCGCACCGACCCGAGCCCCGGCGCGCTGGCCACCCGGTTGCGCGCCCTGCGCACCGCCGCAGTCCCCGTCGCCTGCGGCGTCCACGCGGGCCTGTCCGCTCCGGTCCCCACCTCCGCGTTGCACGCGCGGATCACCCACGCGATGGCCGAGGCGTTCGTGGCGGGCGCGTCCGACGTGCCGCGGTCCGAGCCGCCACCGTC
>JASLAV010000626.1 GCA_030146905.1 Lentzea sp.
CGAGGCCCCTGCACCGATCAGGGCGTACCCCAACCAGCCCACCGCGGCCGTCGGGGCGACGACCACGGTGGCGGCGCCGACCGTGGCGAGGACGCCAGCCGCCCGAACCAGCCGCCGCCGACCCATGCGGGTGGCGAGACGATCTCCGAAGAACAGCCGTCCGCTTGCCATCGCCAGTGCGAACGTGGTGTATCCGATACCCGCCCCCACCGGGCCTGCCCCGAGTTCATCGCGCATGTGCACAGCACTCCAGTCGGTGACAGCTCCCTCGCAGAACAGCACCGCGAACGCCATCAGGCCCAACCTCGCGACGGTCCGATCCGGCCGCACGAACAGCGCGCCGCCAGGTGCGGGCTCGACGCGGAGCATGCCGAAGTACGCCACCGCGGTGGCCACCAGCAACGCTGCGGCCACCACGGCGAGATGGATCGGCGCGGGCACCCCGACCCCTGCGATGAGCCCGGAGCTGAGCGAACCCACCAGGGCGCCGATGCTGAACAACCCATGGCAGGTCGACAACAGAGCGCGGCCGAGAGCTGCTTCCAGCGACGCACCCTGCGCGTTCATCGCCACGCCGAGCGTGCCGTTGCCCAATCCGAGCACCAGCAGCGCGACACACAGCAGCGGCAGATCGGGAGCGGCGGCCGGCAACGCCAGGCCGACGGCCAACAGCACCCCACTCCCGGCTGCCACCACTCGTTGGTCGAGGCGGGCGAGCGCAATTCCCGCCAGTGGCATGCCCACCAGCGACCCGACCCCGAGCGACAGCAGCGCCACCCCCAAGGCGGCCTCTCCGAGGCCGAGCGCCTGCTGCACGTCTGGGATCCGGACGGCCCATGACCCGAACCCGAACCCCAGTTCGACGAACAGGGCGACGACCGCGATCTGCGCCGCGCGCGCTCCCCCGGTCATGCCCGGACCGGATCAGCAGCGGGTCGTGCGGGAACGTTCACCGTCGCGGTCACGATCGCCGTTTCCCGGCCGGCAGATCAGTGAGCCGAATTGCGCCTGGTTCCGCTGTGACGAATGCACGCATCGTGCAGTCCCCCCGACAGTCGACGAGCGGTGACAGATCACGGTCCCAGAGGAACCCACCTGTCGACTACCCATGGTGATCGGCCCAACACGTCCACACCCGATCCGGCCGACCGGACGGCGGCGATCTCGTCGAGGAAGGCGTACGGGTAGTCCGGCGTCGGCGGCGCGGAGAGCCGGTTCAGCTCGCCGCGGGTGGTGGCGGCGAGTTCGAGGTCGGACACGGTTGCTCACCCCAAAGCACGCCGCCCGTCCGGACGCCAGGATCTCCGCGAAGAACTCCACCACCTCCAGCGGCGTGCTGCGGTCGGGCCGTGCACCTGGTGGAGGTCGACGGCGTGCCGGCGCAGCCACTTGAGTCCCCCCGACGAGCCGACGACTCGGCCACTGGTGTCCCGCGCCGGAAACTCGCGTCGACAGTTCGACGTTCACCTACGGCGCGAACCTGCGGCACACGACGCCGACCGCGCGCGGGTGAGATGAACGTGGTGGGGTTCGCCGCCGCCGAACCCCACCACGTACATCTCGGGGGGCCGCTCAGCTCTCGGCCAGCCACACCGTGCAGTCGGGGGGCAGCAGGCCGTCCGGCTGGTCGGCCGACGCCAGGATCGGGCGGCCCGCCGGCAGCGGCACCGGCTCCGGGCCGGTGTTGGCCAGCACCCGCACCGATCCGTTGCGGAAGTCGATTACGTCGGGCCCGGCGTCATCGAGCCAGGTCAGCGGGCCGTTCCCGAGAGCCAGGTCTCGGCGCAGGCGCAGCATGGTGCGGTAGAGCTCCAACGTCGATCCCGGCACCCCGTCCTGCCGATCGACGGCGTACCGGGCGAACGCGGACGGCTGCGGCAGCCATGTCGCCCCAGTCGGGGAGAAGCCGAGGCCTGGGGCGTCCGCGGACCACGGCATCGGCACCCGGCACCCGTCGCGGCCGGAGATCGCGCCACCACGACGGTGGAAGGAGGGGTCTTGGCGCAGCTCGTCGGGCAGTGTCGTGTGCTCGGGCAGGCCCAGCTCCTCGCCCTGGTAGAGGTACGCCGCGCCGGGTAACGCGAGCATGACCGCGGCCGCCGCCCGGCCGCGACGCAGACCCGCGGCCTCGTCGGGCTGCGGGTCGCGCGGCCCGATGCCCTCCGGGTTGTTGCGTCCGGGCTCCAGCAGCAGCCGGGTGGTGTGCCGCACGACGTCGTGGTTGCTCAGCACCCAGGTCGTCGCGGCCCCCACGGCCCCGGCCGACTCGAGCGAGGAGGAGATCGCGGCCTTGTAGTCCGCAGCCCGCCATGGCGCGAGCAGCAGGTCGAAGTGGAACACCTGGTGCAGGCCGTCGCCCGCGACGTAGCGGGCCAGCCGCTCGGCCGGCCGCACCCACGCCTCGCCGATCAGCACCGCGTCCGGGTAGCCGTCGAGCACCTGCCGCCAGCCGCGGTAGATGTCGTGCACGGCGTCCTGGTCCCACATCGGCGCGCCGATCATGTCGTCGCGCGACATGCCCGCGTAGTCGAACCCCCAGTCCGGCAGGCCATCGGCCTTGACCAGCCCGTGCGCGACGTCCACCCGCAACCCGGCGATCCCCCGGTCCAGCCAGAACCGCAAGACGTCCTGGAACTCCGCGCGAACCTCCGGGTTCATCCAGTCCAGGTCCGGTTGGGCCGCGTCGAACAGGTGCAGGTACCACTGCCCGTCGGCGACCCGGGTCCAGGCCGGGCCACCGAACACGCTGCGCCAGTCGTTCGGCGGCTCGGCCCCGTCGGGCCCGCGGCCGTCGCGGAACAGGTAACGTGCCCGCTCCGGGCTCCCCGGACCGGCGGCCAGCGCCGCCCGGAACCAGGCGTGCCGGTCCGAGGTGTGGTTGGGCACCAAGTCGACCAGCACCCGCAACCCGTGCCGACCCGCCTCGGCGATGAGGGTGTCGGCGTCGGTGAGTGTGCCGAACATCGGGTCGACGTCGCGGTAGTCGGCCACGTCGTAGCCCGCGTCGGCCATCGGCGAGGGGTAGAACGGCGAGAGCCAGACCGCGTCGACGCCCAAGGCCGCGACGTAGGACAGCTGGGACGTCACGCCTGGGAGATCGCCGATCCCGTCCCCGTCGCTGTCGGCGAACGACCGGGGGTAGATCTGATACACGACGGCGGTGCGCCACCAGGAGTCAGTCACCGGATCATCATGACGCAGGGCAGACCTCGGCGTCGCGGGTCAGGTTCTACTCAGCCGCGCCCCTCCCGCATCCGGCTGACTTGACCGCGTCCTGACGGACAGTCGATGGCCACCGCCGCCGCCACCATCGTCGAACACGGACTCGGGACGCCACACCGCTCTTGCTGGAGATCATGGATCGGACCATTCCCACCTGCAGCGCATCGCCGACGCCCTCACCTCGATCGGGGCACGAGGGCAGGACACCGTCGAGGTGATGACCACCGCCCACCCGAGGACCGTGCTGACCCCGTTTCACACCACGGGACCAACATCAACCAGAAAGTGATCGACACTCTCATCGCCACCGGCCCCTGCGCCGTCACCGGGGACGGCACCACCGTGTGAGTCGCCTTCCTGCGCAGTCTCGTCCGGGCGGTGGCGAACAACCCGGTTCGCCGACCTGGTCAACCTCCGGCACGGGGAGCAGGCACCCGATCAGGCGTCCAGACTCTGCGGGTTCGGCACCGGCATCGCCGATCGCTCGCTCACGGCAGCAGAGTGCATGCCGCACGTTGGATCCCGGTCGAAGTCAGGCGATGCCGAACGGGAACGACGTGGGCGACGAGGTAAGGACGCAGGTCGGGTTGGACTGGATGACTCCGCACTCCTGGCGCCGTACGGACGCCACTCGACCTTCTGCCGCGCCCGTCGGTGGTCACGCCCAGTCCGCAGCGGCGAGCTTCGTGGTGCTGGCGCCTTCGGCGGCCGGGCGAGTGTGGATCCGGCCAGTAAATCGCCTGATAGATGCTCTCGCGGTACAAGCGCACCTCGGGCCCCTACTGTGTCAACATGGACGAGGTGGGCCCGAGCGGCCTGGAGCGGGTCTTCTTCGGCGCGGCGGGGACCCGAGAAATCGACCGGTGGCTCGATGCGGTCGTCGCGGAGTTGCTCGGCACCGGCGTCGTCGAGGTGATGTTCCGGTCCGGCCGCATCGACGCGGTGTACGGCCTGCGACTCGCCGACGGCCGCGTTGTCGTCTTGAAGGTCCACCGGCCGCCCGTCGAAATCACATCGCTGGCCGCGACGGTCAAGGTGCTGCGGCACCTCGCCGAGGCCGGGTACCCATGCCCGCAGCCTCTGACCGGCCCGGTGTCGCGCGACGGGCGGGTCGTCACGGTCCAGTCGTTCCTCGACGACGGGTCGGAGGCCGACGGGCGCGAGCCGGGGGTCCGCCGTGCGATGGCTCAGTCGCTAGCTCGGCAGATCGATCTCCTACGCGCCGTGCCCCTCGCTCTGATCGGAGAGCTCGGACCGGGGCCGGCGTGGACGCGATATCACGACGGGCCGTGGCCGCCGCCGCACGACCCGATCTTCGACTTCACCCGGACGCCCGCCGGGTGGGGATGGCTCGACTCGTACGCCGCGGCCGCGGCTGACGAGGTGCTGCGGCGGCGGGAGCCGCACGAGCGGGTGGTCGGGCACGGCGACTGGTACGCCGGGAACCTGAGATTCGAAGACGACCGGGTGGTCGCTGTGTTCGACTGGGACCTCGTCGTCGAGCCCGAGGCGGTGATCGTGGGCCTGTCCGCCGGTGGGCGCCTGCTGGACGGCGCTCCGACCGCCGATGACATCGGGAGCTTCCTGTCCGACTACGAGGACGCCCGCGGCGGGGCCCTTCCCGGCGGGTGGGCGCTGGCGGTGGCCGCCGCGCAGTGGGTGCTCGCCTTCAATGCGCGCTGTGACCTGGCGATGTCCGCGGGTGAGCCAGCCCCGTCGTCGGCCCTGGCCCGGCTCGCGGAGGGCCGCGCCGCGTACGCGGCGCTCGCGTGAGAGCGGCGGTGGGGCCGACCCCAGCGCAGCGCGGCCGGGATCATGGACGCCGCGATGCAGCACATGGTGACGACGATGACCGGGATGCCAGCCGCCCGACGAAAGCGGCTGTCAGCGTGGCGTTGTCTTGGTTGGGCGGCGCGGGCTTCGCCTCGCCTGCCAGGTAGGAGCTCACGAACATCGTGTGCGCCGAAAACTGCATCCGTGCTGGTTAAGCAGCACGGCGATACTCGTGGATGACTCCGCCGAGACGGTCTTGCCGATCTACGCTGAGGCGTTCGATCTGATCGGGTTCGAGAGGCCCGCAAGGGTGCTGCGGCGGAGAGTGATCGGTGGGTTCGGTGCTCGTTGCAGTGCCGCACGCAGCACGTGCCATAGATGGGCCTGATTCCAGATCAGCGTGCGGTCCAGCAGTTCGGCACGAAGTGACTTGCCCAGCGTTCGATGACGGAATTCCTCCGGGGCATCCGGACACCGGTCAAACACCGAAGCGATCCCCGCGGAACCGAGGATCTCGTCGATCAACGCGGGATATTTGGCGTCGCGGTCACGGATGAGGAACTTGATCTGCGCCAGGTGTCCGGTGTCTTCCAGGTCCACGAGCAAGTTGCGGATGGCCTGGGTGCCCCAGGCATGGGCGGGGTGCGCGGTCGTGCCGACTGTCCATCCACGCCGGCTGGCGTGGTGGATGGCAGCGAGAACGTACTGGCGCTGACCAGTCAGCGTGACCGTTTCGACGAAGTCCATCGCCAGGATCGCCTCGGCCTGCGAGCGCAGAAAGTCAGCCCAGGTAACGGTCGTCCGGCGCGGGGCCGGATCAACGCCGGCAGTCTTGAGGATCTCCCACACCGTCGACGCTGCGACCGCGACACCGAGCAGCGCGAGCTCACCGTGGATACGTCGATACCCCCACGACGGGTTCTCGGCTGCCAGACGCAGGACCAGACGGCGGATCGAAGCGACAGCACGCGGACACCCAGGCCTACGGTTCACGCTCATGCGGGCATGGCGGCGCTTCATCAAATCGCGATGCCACCTCAGCACCGTGTCCGGGCTGACCACCAGCCGGATCATCCGGCGCAGCGTCGCGTGGACCACGGGCACGAGCAAGGCTGCGAGCAACGCCCTGTCCTCTGGCCGCAATCGTGGGCGCCGATCGCCGAACTGTCGGTGCAGGACCGCGAGTTGGTGGCGTAACGCGAGGATCTCGGTGTCCTTCTGCCGATCGGTCATGCGCAGGAGCCACAGCGCGGCGAAGGCGTGGCAGACGCGAGACAGGCGAAGCGGACCAGCACGGCCGCGATCATGCCGGATGATGACCGCTACCCACCGATGCCCGTTGACCTGCACGGACGTATTTCTCGGCCCGCACAACGTCCTGCACCAGATCAGCCCCTGCTCCCGCTCGCCGGCGAGCATCGTCGCGTATCGCAGCAATCGCGGCAGTTGCGCTCGGGCGAAGTCGACGTAGTCAGCCATCACCTTGGAAGACTCGCCTCGACGGCGATCCGTTCACCCGTCTTCCCGAATGAACAAGTTGATCCACTTGACGAGTCATGAAGGCACGGGAAATACCAGACGACGGTCAGCCCGGACACAACATCACGGAACTGATCACCTGGCCATACGTGCTCCGTTCCTCGTGTTGAGTTCTACTCGGAAGGGCCCGCCAGGGTCGTTTCCGCGACGAATTCGCTACACCGGCTGTCAGTACGGGTCGTACGGGCTGTCGTGACCGAACACACCCGCCACCGGGCGCAGCCGCAGTCGCAGCAGCACCTTGATGAACACGTTGTGCAGGAACCACGGCATCTCCGCCAGCACCCGGACCCGGTCCGCCGGACGCGGAGCCGTCGCGCGGAACCGCGCCAGTGAGCCCGTGCGGTCCTGGTAGGTGTACCGCGAGCCGAGCAGGACCTTCGCCAGGATGCCGCTCGTGACGCCGATCGACGAGTACGAGTCGTGCACGAGGATCTCGCCGCCCGGCGTCAGGTGTGCCGACCAGCACAGGTCGTCGGTGAACGTCCAGTAGTCGTGTTTGCCGTCGATGTAGAGCAGGTCGATCGGCCGGTGCCAGTCAGGCCTCAGCTCGGTGCTGTAGCCGGGGATCAGCTCGACCACGCCTTTGAGGCCCGCGTCCGCGATGTTCTGCTCGAACCTCTTGCGGGTCGGCTTGCCGCCGAACAGCCGGCCTTCGATGAACGGGTCGATCGCCACGACCGTCGCACCGACCCTGCGCGCCGCTGTGCCGAGCACTGTCGTCGATCGGCCCTGATGGCTGCCGATCTCGAGGATCCGGCTGCCCGCGGGCAGCCGGAGGGCGGCTTCCCACAGGACGCGTGCCTGTGCCTCGGTCAACCAGCCGGGTATCACCTGCGCGAGCCGCCAGGCTCCGGCGAAGTCGCGGAGCTCTGTCGGGTCGAGTGGAGTCTGGGACATGCTCACCTGCCGTGGGGTAGGGGGCGTCGGGCCGGCGTGATCACCACAGCGATCCGCTCGCCGCTTCGACACGAGCCGCACCCGGCGTCCGGAGAGCGGAACTCGTGCTGTGCCATCGTCGTTGGCGGGGATGTGACATCCCGCGTGTTCCTGGTCGCACTGGCCGCCGCCCTGCACGGCGATCGCCTTCGCCTCGATCACCGCTACCCGATGACGATGATCGCCGCGGCCCGCCCGCACCTCACCGTCGCCACCGCGGCGGCCGCCGTGGCGCTGGCACCGGTCAGGCGGGCGCGGTCCACCG
>JASLAV010000632.1 GCA_030146905.1 Lentzea sp.
TTCGGCCACGACACGCAGACCGCGGTCGAGGCCGTGAACAACCTGCTGACCTCGCGGCTGCACCAGTTCGAGAACACCGTGTTCACCGAGCTGCCCCAGCTGTTCGCCGAGAACGGGCTGGGGCCGCTGGAGCAGGCGAGCATTCTCCGGTACGTCAAGGGGCTGCAGGACTGGCAGTCCGGCGGGCACGAGTGGCACCTACACGCGGGCCGCTACACCAAGGCCGAGGGCGGTGGCGCCGGCAACAGCGCGTTCTTCCGCACGATCCTGCGCGGGCCGACCGGTCTCGGCACGTCCGGCGCGTGGCCGGGGGTGGCCCGTGGTTGAGGTCCCGTCGTTCGACATGCCCTACACCGCAAGGCTTTCGCCGCACGTGGAACGCGTGCGGCAGCACACCAGGACGTGGGTCGGGGACATGGGGATGCTCGGCGGCGTCCCGTGGACCGAGGCGTTCTACGACGCCGCGGACTACGGCGGCTTCGGTCCGCTGACCCACCCGACGGCGTCGCTGGCGGACCTGAAGCACATCAACGACTGGTACTCGTGGGGCTTCTACGTGAGCGACGCGTTCCGGGACGTGTTCCTGCGTCCGCGCGACGTCGCGGGCGGCAAGGCCTTCGTCGCGGGGCTCAGGTCGGTGCTGAACGGTTCCAGCGCTCCGGTGAACCCCGCGGAGAAGGGTCTGGCCGACCTGGTCTCGCGGTCCACGGTGGACGAGGAGGACCGCGGTCACCTCGCCGAGTACCTGGACGCGTTGCTGTGGGAGCTGCACAACACCGCGCAGGGCAGGGTGCCCGACCCGATCGACCTCGTGGAGATGCGGCGCAGGTCGATCGCCACCGACCTCTCCGCGAAGCTCGCGCGCAGGTCGGCAGGGGTCGAGCTGCCGGAGGAGCTGTTGCGCAACAGCACGATGCGGGCGCTCGTCGACTCGTTCGGCGACGTTCCCGCCCTGCGCCAGGAGATCGTCGGCTTCGACCACGTCCACGCCACCGGCGCCAGCACCACCAGCGCGGTGCTCGCGGTGCAGCGGTTCTTCGACTGCGAACTGCAGCAGGCGGTCTCGGTCGTCGCCGACCTGATCGACGCCCGGCTGCGGCAGATCGGCTCGATCATCGACGAGCTGCCGTCCATCGCCGACGAGTACGGCCTCGACGCGGAGGCGAAGGCGGGCCTGCGCCGCTACGCCGAGGCCCTGAAGGCGTGGCTGGCCGGTGAGCTGCTGTGGACCCAGCGCACCGGCAGGTACCGCGCCGCCACCGGCCCCACCCGGAAACCGTTCCACTCCCCGACCGGACTGGGCACAGCCGCAGTCCTGGTCCGCTAGTTCCATCCGCCTGAAAACAGATTGGCAGGACTTCCAGTGACGGTTATCGATCCGGGCCTTGGGGTCGAGGAACAGCAGCTGAGCCTTTCCAGGGCGGCGGCGCGCAACCTCTCGACGACCACCAAGTCAGCACCGCAGATGCAGGGAATCTCGCCCCGCTGGTTGCTGCGGATGCTGCCGTGGGTCGAGGCCAAGGGTGGCGCGTTCCGCGTCAACCGGCGGCTCAGCTTCGCGATCGGCGACGGCCGCGTCACGTTCACCAGCGTCGGGTCCGAGGTGCGGATCGTGCCGCAGGAGCTCGCCGAGTTCGTGCTGCTGCGCGGGTTCGAGGACGAGGCGGCGCTGACCGCGGTGGCGAACCACTTCGAGCAGCGCGAGTACCAGCCCGGCGAGGTGATCGCGGAACGCGGCGCGCCCGTCGACGAGATCGTCGTCATCGCGCACGGCAAGGTCACCAAGACCGGCCGCGGCGAGTACGGCGACGACGTGGCGCTGGGCACCATCGCGGACGGTGAGTACATCGGCGACCAGCCGGTGCTGTCCGGTGCCGAGAAGAAGTGGAGCTTCACCGCTCGCGCGGTGACGCCGACGACGGCCGTGGTGCTGAGCCGGGCGACGTTCCGGCAGCTCAACGACCAGGTGGAACCGCTGCGCGAGCACATCGCGCAGCAGCTCGCGCACCCGACGAAGACGTCGAACAAGCACGGTGAGGCGGAGATCGACATCGCCTCCGGCCACGACGGCGAACCGGCGCTGCCCGGCACGTTCGTCGACTACGAGCTGCGGCCGCGCGAGTACGAGCTCTCGGTGGCGCAGACGATCCTGCGCGTCCACACCCGTGTGGCGGACCTCTACAGCGAGCCGATGGACCAGGTCGAGCACCAGCTGCGGCTCACGATCGAGGCCCTGCGCGAGCGGCAGGAGTTCGAGATCATCAACAACAGGGAGTTCGGCCTCATCGCGAACGCCGACCTCAAGCAGCGGATCAGCACCCGCTCCGGTCCCGTCACGCCGGACGACATGGACGAGCTGATCTCGCGGCGCCGCAACACCAAGCTCATCCTCGCCCACCCCAAGGCGATCGCGGCGTTCGGCCGTCAGCTGTCCTCGCGGGGCCTCTACGCCCCGACCACCGACGTCGAGGGCCAGCAGCTGCAGACGTGGCGCGGCATCCCCATCGCGCCGTGCGACAAGATCCCGGTCAACAAGAACGGCACCACCTCCGTCCTCGCGATGCGCCTCGGCGAGGAGAAGCAGGGCGTCATCGGCCTGCGCCAGACCGGCATCCCCGACGAGTACGAGCCCGGCCTGAACGTGCGGTTCATGGGCATCGACGAGCACGCGGTGCTCAGGTACCTGGTGTCGACGTACTACTCGGCCGCGATCCTGGTGCCCGACGCGGTGGGCGTGCTCGAGAACGTGGAGATCGGTCTCTAGCGATGACAGCCGAGATGACCGACCCCTTGGCCGCGGGCAGGCCCGCCGGCGAGGTGCTCGCGTGGAGCCGGAGCCTCGTGCTCCCGGCTCTGCGCAAGGCCGTCGACCAGCTGCCGCCGTCCATGCGCACCGTCGCGGAGTACCACCACGGGTGGCGCGACGAGTACGGCAACCCGGTGCTGGAGAACGGCGGCAAGGCGATCCGTCCCGCGTTGGTGCTGCTGGCGGCGGAGGCCGTCGGCGGCACCGCCTCCGACGCCGTGCCTGCGGCGGTCGCGGTGGAGCTGATCCACAACTTCTCGTTGCTGCACGACGACGTGATGGACCGCGACACGACCCGGCGCCACCGGCCGACGGCGTGGACGGTGTTCGGCGTCAGCGCGGCGATCCTGGCGGGTGACGCCCTGCAGGCGCTGGCGGTCGACGTCCTCGCCGCGTCGGGGCATCCGCGCGCGCTGGAGGCGATCAGGACGCTGGGTGACGCCGTGGTGGCGTTGCTCGACGGGCAGGCGTTCGACCTCGACTTCGAGACGCGCTCCGACGTCGTGGTGTCCGAGGTCGAGCAGATGGCGCGCGGCAAGACCGGCGCCCTGCTGGGCGCGTCGACGGCCCTGGGCGCCTTGTACGGCAACGGCACGGACGAGCAGATCGAGGCGATGCGCGGCTACGGCGCCGAGCTGGGTCTCGCGTTCCAGCACGTGGACGACCTGCTCGGCATCTGGGGCGACCCGGCGGTGACCGGCAAGGCCGCGCACTCCGACCTGGCGAACCGCAAGAAGTCCCTGCCGGTCGTGCGTGCGCTGACCGCCGGTGTTCCCGCCTCCGCCGAGCTGGCGTCGCTGTACTCCGGCGAGCAGGAGCTGGACCCGGAAGCGCTTGCGCGGGCGGCCTGCCTGGTCGACGCGGCCGGTGGCAGGGCGTGGAGCCAGGCACAGGCCGACGAACTGCACACACGGGCGCTGGTCCACCTCGGCGAGGCGTCGCCGACCGCACGCGCGGCGGTGGAGCTCGGCACGCTCGCCCAGCTGGTCACCCACCGAGACCACTGAAATCCTTGTGAGAGGCACTCGATGACGGAACATCCGCCGCGTTCGGTCCTGCTCGCCTCACCCCGGTCGTTCTGCGCAGGGGTGGAGCGCGCCATCGAGATCGTGGAACGACTGCTCGACCAGCGCGGCGGCCCTGTCTACGTGCGCAAGCAGATCGTGCACAACGTCCACGTCGTGCGCTCGCTGGAGGCTCGTGGCGCCGTGTTCGTGGAGGAGCTGTCGGAGGTGCCCGTCGGTGCCACGGCGGTGTTCTCCGCACACGGCGTCTCCCCCGCCGTGCGTGCCGAGGCGAAGGAACGGTCGTTGGACGTGCTGGACGCGACCTGTCCCCTCGTGACGAAGGTGCACTCCGAGGCACGGCGCTTCGCCGAACGCGGAGACACCATCGTGCTCATCGGTCACGCCGGGCACGAGGAGGTCGAAGGAACGCTCGGGGAGGCGCCCGACCGGATGGTGCTGGTGGAGACCGTCGACGACGTCCTCGCGCTGGAGATCACCGGTCCGGTGTCGTACCTGACGCAGACGACGCTGGCGGTGGACGAGACGGCCGAGGTGGTCGAGGCACTCCACCGCAAGTTCCCCGACCTGCGCGGGCCGGGCTCCGAGGACATCTGCTACGCCACCACGAACCGGCAGATCGCGGTCAGGGAGGTGGCGGCGCAGTCGGACCTCGTTCTGGTCGTGGGGTCGAAGAACTCCTCCAACTCGGTGCGGATGGTGGAGCTCGCCGCCCGCGCCGGCACTCCCGCGCACCTGATCGACGACGCGTCCGAGATCGACCCGGCGTGGCTGGAGGGCGTGTCGGCCGTGGGGGTGTCGGCAGGCGCCTCCGCTCCTCCCGGACTGGTGGACGAGGTGGTCGGGGCCCTGGAAGCACTGGGCGCGGTCTCGGTGTCGACCCACACGACGGCGACCGAGACGATCACCTTCACCTTGCCGTCGGCGGTGCGCCGTGCTGGCTGACATCACCTCGCCCGCGGACGTGCGGGCGCTCCTCTCCTCCGAGCTCGGTGGCCTGGCGGCGGAGATCCGGTCGTTCCTGATCTCCAAGGTGCACAGGACGGGCGGCCACCTCGGCCCGAACCTCGGCGCCGTCGAGCTGACCATCGCGGTGCACCGGGTGTTCTCCTCGCCCGTCGACGTGGTGCTGTTCGACACCGGGCACCAGTCCTACGTCCACAAGATGCTGACCGGTCGTTGCCAGGACTTCGACTCCCTGCGCCAGGCGGGTGGCCTGTCCGGCTACCCGTCCGCCGCCGAGTCGGCGCACGACGTCGTCGAGAACTCGCACGCGTCGACCGCACTGTCCTATGCGGATGGTCTGGCCAAGGCGTTCGAGCTCGGCGGCACCGACCGGCGCGTGGTGGCCATCGTCGGGGACGGCGCGCTGACCGGCGGCATGTGCTGGGAGGCGCTGAACAACATCGGCGGGGCCTCCCGGCCCGTCGTGGTGCTGTTGAACGACAACGGCCGCTCGTACGACCCCACGGCGGGAGGGTTCGCGGCGTCGTTGCTCGACGGCTCCGCCCGCGGTCTGTTCGAGGCGCTGGGACTGGCCTACATCGGCGAGGTCGACGGCCACGACGTGCACGCGGTCGAGAACGCGCTGTGGGAGGCGAAAGCGCTGGGACGCCCGGTCGTCGTGCACTGCAAGACCGTGAAGGGCAAGGGTTACGAGGCCGCGGAGACCCACGAGGCGGATCGCATGCACGCGGTCGGTGCTTCCGGTTCGTCCGGCGGGCGGACGTGGACCGACGTGTTCTCCGAGGAGATCGTCCAGCTCGGTGCGGAACGCCCTGACCTGGTCTGCCTGACCGCGGCGATGCTGGAACCGGTGGGGCTGCGGCCTTTCTCGCTGCGGTTCCCGTCGCGGACCTTCGACGTCGGGATCGCCGAGCAGCACGCCGTGACGTCCGCGGCCGGCATGGCGATGGGCGGGCTGCACCCGGTCGTCGCCGTCTACGCGACGTTCCTGTCCCGCGCGTTCGACCAGCTGCTGATGGACGTGGCGCTGCACCGGTTGCCGGTGACGTTCGTGCTGGACCGCGCCGGCGTGACCGGTCCGGACGGTGCGTCGCACCACGGCATGTGGGACGCCTCCGTCCTTCCCGTGGTGCCGGGGCTGCGGTTGGCCGCTCCGCGCGATCCGGCGTCCTTGGCCGCGTTGCTGCGCGAGGCCGTCGGGGTGTCCGACGGGCCGACGGTCGTGCGCTATCCCAAGGCCGCCATCGGACCCGACGTGCCCGCGGTGCGGCGCGTGAGCCACTTCGACGTGCTGCGCGAAGTGCCGGACGCCGAGGTGCTGCTGGTCGCCGTCGGCCCTCTCGCCGCCCCCTGCCTCGCCGCCGCCGAGGAACTGGCCACCCACGACGTCCGGGTCACCGTGGTCGACCCGCGCTGGACCGCGCCGCTGGACCCGCACCTCGTCAAGTACAGCGGCCAGCACCGCCTGGTCCTGGCCGTGGAGGACACGACGTCCACCGGCGCGCTGGGCTCACGCCTCGGTCAGGCCCTGGCCGGTTCGGCCGCGTGCGTCGCGACCTTCGCGCTGCCACCGCGTTTCCTGCCGCACGACTCACGCGCACGCATCATGCGCGCGCACGGCCTGGACGCGGCCGGCATCACGACGAGCGTGCTGAAGCGCCTCGGCGTGAAGTGACGAACCAGCCGATCGCGAACGACAGCGCGATCGCCCCCGCGCCGACCAGTGGTGCCTTCACCTCGGCCGGCAGGTCGAACGGGCGCAGGGCGGTCGCGAGGCTGAGCAGGATCGGCCCCTGCACGACGAACGCGACGTAGGCCGACCGCGCCAGCCCTTCGGCGAACGGGCCCTGGCCGGTCAGCCTGCGTTGCGCGAGCCCGATGAGCCACAGACTGCCCGCCACCACGAGGATCCCCTCCACCAGCGCGAGCACCGCCGCCTGCCACCTGAACCCGCCGAGGAACGGCTCCGCGCTCCCGGCGAGGTCGAGCACCCCCATGAACACCGCCGCCACCGGCAGCGCCGCGATCGTGCCGATGACGACGTTGCGGGTGAGCCGGAAGATCTCGTCCGGCACCCGTTCGGCGAGCTTGCGACCCCCGATCGCACCGAGCAGGAACATGCCGAGGCACTGCGGCCACCACCACAGGTGCAGGTCGCCGATCTGCCCGCTGCGAGCCGGGAACACCAGCCTGGTCAGGAAAGTCGCGCCGGCCACCACCACCGTCATGCCCACCACGGTCCGCGTGGTGATGGCGCGTTCCCGCACTGGCGGCGCCAGAGCGACGGCGACGCTGAAGACCAGCAGCACACCCACGAACCACAGCGACCCGCTGTCCAGGAACGGCTGCCGGTCCGTGAAGGCCTGCCACCACGAGACGTCGCGCCCGGCGCCGTTGTAGGCGATCCACACGAACGCCGGCCACACGACGAGAGCGCTGACCACCCAGGGCGTGCCCAGCCTGACGAGCCGCTCCGCGATGAAGCGCTGGCGCCCTTTGCGCTCGATCGAGCCGGGCGTGAAGATGCCGGCCATGAAGTAGAAGGTGCCCATGAAGAACAGACCGGACGACCCGATCAACGCCGCCAGCACCGTCTCGGTCCCGGGGTGGAACGTGACCTCGTTGACCTCGTCGTACGGCCAGCCGCCGATCGCGGCGTAACCGAGCAGCGCGTGGCCACCGATGACCCACGCCACCAGGACGACCTTCAGGTTGTCCAAGGCGGACAATCTCACGCTTTCCATGGTCCGCTTCCCGGCGCGCCGACACCAGCGGCCGTTAGCGGACAGCTCGTGTCCGGTGGCCGGTCGGGGAACGCCGATGCCGACGCGCGTGACCTTCACGCCGCACTCCGCGGCCTGTCATGCCAGCGGTCGTGCGGGCACCCGCATCACGACCTCGTCGCACCGCACGACCTGCCACGCACACGGTCCGCCAGCGGTCCGTCGCATTCGCCGCGTCACACGACCTGCCGGACCACGCGCCCGCCAGCTAGTCCGCCAAACCACACGCCTGCCGCGTCACACGGCCCGCCGAACCACACGCCCGCCAGCCACCCCCGCCGCGCTGCACTTACGACCCCGCGTCACACGACCTGTCTGACCACGCGCCCGCCAGTCATCCCGCCACATTCGCCATACTCGCGCCCCCGCCGCGCCGCACATCCCGCCGCGTCACACGACCTGCCGGACCACACGTCCGCCGACCGTCCCGTCAGACCACACGCCTGCCGCCGACCTACACGCCTGCTGGCCATCCCGTTG
>JASLAV010000635.1 GCA_030146905.1 Lentzea sp.
TCAGCTGCAGCCGGACGTGCTGCCGCAGCCCTCGCACAGGTAGCAGGAGCCGGCCGGACGCATCTTCGTGCCACAGGTCATGCACAGCGGCGCGTCCGCGGCCTTGCCCAGGTGCAGCTCCAGCAGCTCGGTCGAGCTGCCGACCTGCTTCGGCGTGTCCGCGGGCGCGTCGACCTGGGCCGGCGCGGCCTCGACCGACCCGCGCAGCCCTTCGAGGTCCACATCGGACGAAGGCGTGCCGTACTCACCGGCGACCTGCGCCGAACGCTCGTCGGCCGTGAAGATGCCGAGCTGCGCGCGCTTGTCGTACGGCAGGTAGTCCAGGGCCAACCGGCGGAACAGGTAGTCCAGCACGGACGTGCGCATCGCGACCTCGGTGCTGGACTACCTGTTCCGCCGCCTGGCGCTGGACTACCTGCCGTACGACAAGCGCGCGCAGCTCGGCATCTTCACCGCCGACGAGCGTTCGGCGCAGGTGGCCGGCGAGTACGGCGCGCCGGCGTCGTCCGATGTGGACCTGGAGGGTCTGCGCGGCTCGGTGGAGGCGGCTCCGGCCGTCGAGGTCGAGGCGGCCGCTCCGAAGCAGGTCGGCAGCTCGACCGAACTGCTGGAACTGCACCTGGGCAAGGCGGCGGACGCGCCGCTGTGCATGACCTGCGGGACGAAGATGCGTCCCGCCGGGTCCTGCTACCTGTGCGAGGGCTGCGGCAGCACGTCCGGCTGCAGCTGACCCACCGGTGACCGCCTGCCGGGGAACCCCTTCCCCGGCAGGCGGTCCGCCGTCACGGCAACGTGATCCCGTGGCGGTCCGCCAGCTTCTTCTCGATCTCCGCGATCACGCAGGCGATGGTCGACGGGTTGAGCCGGCCCTCCCCGAAGTGGACGACGGTCTTCGCGAACTCGTCCGCCGCCAGCGCACGGCACTCGGCCTTGAGCGAGTGGTGGTCGACGCCGGCCTCCCGGAAGATCTCCAGCGGCTTCCTGCCGAAGATCACCTCGAACTCCTCCCAGCCCCGCATCGTCCAGTACGTGTCGGGGGAGGAGACACCCGTCGCCCGCAGCCACCGCCACATGTACTGCGGGTCCTGGTGGCTCGGCGCCTCGCGGCGGCATCGCGCGCACAGCAGGACGAGGTTCTCCGCGTCGTCGTTCCCACCCAGTGACACGGGCACGATGTGGCACTTCTCGAGCCGTGTCCGGTACCCGCACCGCCAGCAGCGCTCGTGTGCCGTGCTCCAGTCGACGGCCATCTCGACCTCGTGCTCGACCCAGTACGCGACTATCTGCGTGGTGCTCGCCGCCATGGTTTCCTCCCCAGTCGTCGATCTTTGTGTCGGTCGTGAAGGCGATTCTGTTTCACGTACGGGCAACTGGTAGAACAACGGGACCAAGGGGGAGAGATGCGCTCTTTCGACGACTTACGCGGTCACCTGCTCGGGCAGCTCAACGCCGCTGTCCGGCGTCCCGGCATGTACGGCGGCGAGGCGGTGATCCTCACCCTGCTCGACGCCCTGGCCTACGCCGACGACCGCACGGACCGGTGGCAGGCGGAGCTCGACGCGCTGGTGAAACGGGGTGCGGCGAACGCGGCGATGGTCAGCGGCGCCGTGCACGAGGTGCTCGGCCACCGCAGCGAGGACGTCATGGCGTCGGTGTACGCCGATCTCGCGCACCGGCAGGGCTGGCTGTCGCTCGACGCCGACAGCCGCATCCCCGGCGTGCTGGGCGAACGCGACTGCCAGCTCGAGGACGTGATCGCGGAGTACGGCGAGCCGCCGTTGTGGCTGGGCGGCACGAACCCCAAGTACTCGAAGACGCTCGGCTACCCGGACCGGTCGGGTTCGCTGGTGTTCTTCCACTTCATGCCCGAACTGCGGCTGATGGCGACAAGACGTGGTGAGGGCGGCTTCCGCGACAGCTTCGTCTTCACGCCCGCCGGTCTGGCGCGGTGACGATCTCCGCGAAACAGCGCGGCTTCCGCAGGTCCAAATCCGTGTGCCCTGGGTGTGGCAAACGGGTAAAATCGCAGGTGATGCGCATTGTTCTGCACGATCGTGCGCGCCTGGACCTCGCATACGACTCGCTCGACGGGCTCTCCGTCGGCGACGCTCTGGGCGCACAGTTCTTCATGGTCGGCCGCTCGTTGCCCGACCTCGTGGCCGGCAAGCCGCCACGAGGGCCGTGGGAGTGGACCGACGACACCGAGATGGCCTGCAACCTCGTCGCCGAGCTCCGTGATCACGGAGAGGTGGACCAGGACCGGCTCGCGGCGACGTTCGCCGACTGCTGTGAGCCCTACCGCGGTTACGGCGCGGGAGCCTTCACCATCCTGCGCAAGATCCGCCAGGGCACGCCCTGGAAACAGGCGGCCTCCAGCGCGTTCGACGGCCAGGGTTCGTGCGGGAACGGCGCCGCGATGCGGATCGCACCGCTCGGCGCGTACTTCGCCGACGATCCCCAAGCCGTCACCGCGCAGGCGATCCGGGCCAGCGAGGTGACGCACCAGCACCCGGAGGGCATCGCGGGCGGCGTCGCGGTGGCGCACGCGTCGGCCGTCGCGGCGAAGGCGCGGCTCACCGCGACGCCGCCCCGTGATCTCCTCGGCAGCGTCCTCGACCACCTCGACAAGTCGTTCGTGCGCAAGGGGATCGAGAAGGCTCGCGAGATCGGCAACGCCGAGGAGGCCGCGTACGTCCTCGGCAACGGCTCCCGCGTCACGGCGCAGGACACCGTGCCGTTCACGCTCTGGGTAGCCGCGCACCACCTCGACGACTACCACGCCGCCATCACGACGTGTGTCAGGGCGGGCGGCGACGTCGACACCACGGCCGCCATCGTCGGCGGCATCGTCGCGACACCGCCGCCGCGGTGGCGCGCGGAACGCGAACCGCTCCCGGACTGGGTGAGCCGCCAGCCCCCAGGTCGCTAGTCCTTGTGCCGCTGGTAGTACCGCGCCACCCGCACCCGGTTCCCGCACGTCGCGGGGTCGCACCACCGGCGCCGCGGGTGCGCGGGCACGAACAGCAGCCGGCACCCCGGCCCCTCGCACGTCTTCACCTTCCGCACGGCCGGTGACGCCAGCAGTTCCGCCGCCGCCCCCGCCAGCACGGCGAGCGCCCGCGCGACGTCGTCACCCTCCCGGGAGCGCGTGACCACGACGCCGTCGGCCCAGGTCAGCACCTCGAACGACGGAGCTCCGCGCAACGCGGCGTTCAACGGCGCCAGGTCCGGCTCCCGGCCGTCCCGTGCGGCGAGCACCGCCGCCTCCACCTGGCCGCGCAGCTCCACGACCTCCTCCGACCAGGGCAAACCCTGCGAGGACAACCACTCCCGCAGGTGGTCGTCCTCGGACGTCAGCGTGTTGACGAAATCGATCGCGAGCACCGCCTAACTGTACAACACGCGAAGTACCCATTAGCCTAATGCGTCATGACGACCATGACCCATGTGGCGAGGTATCGCTTCGCCGACGTCGACGGCATCAACGTCTTCTACCGGGAGGCGGGCGACCCGGCGAAGCCCAAGCTCCTGCTGCTGCACGGCTTCCCGTCCGCCTCGCACCAGTACGCACGGCTCATCGATGAGCTCGCGGACGACTTCCACATCGTCGCGCCCGACCACCCCGGCTCCGGCCACAGCGACGCGCCCGAGCGGTCCTACACCTTCGACTTCCTGGCCGACACGGTCGAGAAGTTCCTGCGGGCCATCGACTTCACGGGCTTCACGATGTACGTCTTCGACTTCGGCGCCCCCGTCGGCTTCCGCGTCGCCACCAGGCACCCCGAGTGGATCAACGGCCTGGTCGTGCAGAACGGCAACGCCTACGAGGACGGCCTGTCCGACCTCGCCTGGGGCTTCATCCGCAACCGCGACCCGCAGGCGGCCCGCGACCTGCTCGCGTTCGAGTACACGAAGTTCGGCTACCTCGAAGGCGCGCGGGACCCCGAGACGATCTCGCCCGACACGTGGACGCTCGACCAGCACCACCTCGACCTGCGCCCGCAGCCCCAGGTCGACCTCTTCCTCGACTACCACTCCAACGTCGCCCAGTACCCGCGGTGGCAGGCGTACCTGCGTGAACACCGGCCGCCGACGCTGATCACCTGGGGCAAGGGCGACCCGTTCTTCCTCGAGCCCGGCGCGAAGGCCTACCTGCGCGACGTGCCCGACGCCCGGCTCCACCTGCTCGACACCGGCCACTTCGCGCTGGAGGAGGACCTCGGGGTGATCGCGGCGCTGATCAGGGAGTTCGCCGCGAAGGCATAATTTATTCATCACGTGTTGAGTTTTCGGCCGGATGCTCGTAACCTCCTCCTCAGGCAGAACCTGGAGGGGAACCATGGTGCTCACCATCGGATTCGGCGCTGTCGACGGCACGATGCTCACCGTCGTCGGCGGCAAGGCCGCGAACCTCGGCGAGCTCACCAGGGCCGGCTTCCCTGTGCCGCAGGGCTTCTGCGTGACCACGGACGCCTACCGCGCCATCGCGGCAGGCGACGAACTGGCGAGCACCACGCCGACGAGCGCCCGCAGGACGGTGCTGGAAACCGCTGTGCCGCAGGAGATCCGGGACGCGATCGTCGCGGAGTACCGCGAGCTCGGGGACGGTTCCCCGGTACCCGTCGCGGTGCGGTCCAGCGCGACTGCGGAGGACCTGCCGTTCGCGAGCTTCGCCGGCCAGCAGGACACTTTCCTCAACGTCGTCGGCGAGGACGCGGTGGTCGACGCGGTGCGCCGGTGCTGGGCCTCGCTGTGGACCGACCGCGCGGTCAGCTACCGCGAGACGAACGGCATCGACCACGCCACGACCCATCTTGCCGTTGTGGTGCAACGGATGGTGCAGTCCGCGATCTCCGGCGTCCTGTTCACCGCGAACCCGGTCACCGGCAAGCGGGACCAGATCGTCATCGACGCGAGCCCCGGCCTCGGTGAGGCCGTCGTGTCCGGTGCGGTCAACCCCGACCACTTCGTCGTCGACGGCGACGAGATCGTCGAGAAACGGCTGGGGGACAAGAGGTTCGTCATCCGATCGCTGCCCGGTGGCGGCACCGAGCACGTCGAGGTCGGCGAGAACGGGGAACAGTGCCTCACCGACGACCAGATCCACGCGCTCGCCGGTCTCGGCCACGAGGTGCAGCGGCACTACGGCGCACCGCAGGACATCGAGTGGGCGATCGACCCCGGCGGTGAACTGCACCTCACCCAGTCGAGACCGATCACGACCCTGTTCCCCGTGCCGGACAACCCCGGCGGCGACGCTCACGTGTACTTCTGCTTCAGCCTCGCGCAGGGCCTCGAACGACCGATCACACCGATGGGACGCGCGGCGTTCCGCGAGATCTCCAAGGCCGCCTTCGAGATCGTGATCGGTGACCCGGCGAGCCGGTCCTATGTGGAGAACGGCGAGCGGATCTTCTTCGATGCCACGAAGGTCAT
>JASLAV010000640.1 GCA_030146905.1 Lentzea sp.
CCACACGATGACGCCGACGACGAGCGCGGCGATCACGGACCAGGTCCAGAGCTCGCGCATCTTCTCGGCCTGCGGCGTGACGGCCACCGGCCAGCCGAAGCGCAGCACCTCGTCCGTGGAGCAACCGGTGGCCCCGATACCCACCAGGCCGACCAGCCCGGCGGTCTTCGCCAGCCGGGATGCCCTGGTGCCCTCCTTCAGGCCCACTGCTCGCCCGCCTCCTCGTTCCATGCCAACGGATCAAGCGGGAGCGTAGCCCAGCGCGACCGCGCTCACCCCTCGGGGGCACCGCCGCTGCGGTGCAGTTTCGGTCACACAGAGCCGCTTCGGCATACTGGTGACTTCCCCCGGACATCCCCGTCGTGTTCCTTGAGAGGTGCGAGAGCCTTGTGCGGCCTGGCAGGACTTGTTTGCCCTAGCGAGAACGAGGCCGAGAACGCACGCCCGGCGGTGGAGGCGGCACTGCGCTGCATGCGCCACCGCGGGCCGGACGAGAGCGGCACCAGGCGGGTCGACGAGGTCGTCTTCGGCTTCAACCGCCTCGCCATCATCGACATCGAGCACTCCCACCAGCCCCTGACGTGGGGCCCGCCGGAGTCGCCCAGCCGATACACGATCAACTTCAACGGCGAGATCTACAACTACCTGGAGCTGCGCGCCGAGCTCACCGAGAGGCACGGCGCGGTCTTCCGCACCGACGGCGACACCGAGACCATCGTCGCCGCCTACCACTACCTCGGTCCCGCGGCGATCACGCGGCTGCGCGGCATGTTCGCGTTCATCATCTGGGACTCCGAGCGCGGTGTGATGTTCGGCGGGCGCGACCCGTTCGGCATCAAGCCGCTGTACTGGGCGCAGGGCCAGCACGGCGTCGCGTTCTCCAGCGAGAAGAAGATCCTGCTGGAGATCGCGCCCTCCATCGGCATCGCGCCGAAGATGAACGTCAAGGGCCTGCAGCACTACCTGACGCTGCAGTACGTGCCGGAGCCGGCGTCGCTGCACGAGCAGATCTCCCGCGTGGAGTCCGGTCACTCGTTCACGCTGACGCCGGGCGAGTCGCCGAGGTTCGAGCGCTACTTCCCCGCGCACTTCAAGATCCGCACGGTCCGCGGCGAGGCCGAGGCGGAGGCGCTCTACGACGAGATCACGGCCGCGCTGCGCGACTCGGTCGCCAAGCACATGCGCGCGGACGTGACGGTCGGCTCGTTCCTGTCCGGCGGCATCGACTCGACGGTCGTGGCGGCGCTGGCCAAGGAGCACAACCCGGACCTGATCACGTTCACCACCGGCTTCGAGCGCCAGGGCTTCTCCGAGGTCGACGTGGCCGCGGAGTCGGCGGCGCTGATCGGCGTGAAGCACGTGGTCCGCACGGTCACCGCGCAGGAGATGATGGACTCCCTGCCGTTGATCACCTGGTACCTCGACGACCCGGTGGCCGACCCGGCGCTGGTGCCGCTGTGGTTCATCGCCCGCGAGGCGCGCCAGCACGTGAAGGTCGTGCTGTCCGGCGAGGGCGCCGACGAGCTGTTCGGCGGGTACACGATCTACCGCGAGCCGTTGTCGCTGGCGGCGTTCGAGAAGGTGCCCGGCGCGCTGCGCAAGGCGATGGGCAAGGTCTCGACGAAGATCCCGCACGGCGTGCGCGGCAAGGACCTGCTGCGCCGCGGCGCGCTCACGCTGGAGGAGCGCTACTACGGCAACGCGCGCATCTTCCTCGACGACCACCTGCGCCGGGTGCTGCGGACCTACGACCCTGCGGTCTCGCACATGGACGTCACGGCCCAGCCGTACCGCGAGTCGCGCGACTGGGACCCGGTCACGCGCATGCAGCACGTCGACCTGTTCACGTGGCTGCGCGGCGACATCCTGGTCAAGGCCGACAAGATGACCATGGCGAACTCGCTGGAGCTGCGGGTCCCGTTCCTGGACCCCGAGGTCTTCAAGATCGCCTCGCAGATCCCGAGCGACCTGAAGATCACGCCGGACACCACGAAGTTCGCGCTGCGCAAGGCGATCCGCGACATCGTGCCGGCGCACGTGCTGAACCGCCGCAAGCTCGGCTTCCCCGTGCCGATCCGGCACTGGCTCAAGGACGAGATGCACGAGTGGGCCGTGGGCATCGTGCGCAGCTCGCAGACCGACCAGTACATCGACAAGAACGCCGTGCTGCGCCTGATCGAGGAGCACCGCTCCGGTGTGCTCGACCACAGCCGCCGCATCTGGGCGCTGCTGGTGTTCATGATCTGGCACGGCATCTTCGTCGAGGCCCGCATCAACCCGGTGGTGCCGGAACCGCACTACCCGGTCAAGCTGTAACGGGAAAGGGCCCCTCTGCGGAGGGGCCCTTTCCCGTTACCGGCGCCCCTGCGCGCCGCAGATCGCGTACGAGCTGACGACGGTCTCCGGTGCCGCCATCAGCTCCAGGTAGCGGCCGAACTCGTCGTCGGTGAGCGGCAGCTTCGCGCGCACCAGGCGCGCGGTCTCGGCGAGCAGCCGGCAGCCGGGCGAGCCGCCCTGCCACTCCTGCACCTCGCGGGAGCCGCTGACGTCGCGCAGGCCGGTGTCGAACAGCGCCTTCTCGATGCGCGCGCCCCACGCCAGCTCCGCGCCGGCCTGGTCGAGCAGCGTCAGCAGGGCGTTCTTCACCCGCATGATCAGCTTCGCGTCGTCGGGGGCCGCCGAGAGGACCTCGAGGGGTAGGCAGTCGAACTCCTCGAGCACGAGCCAGCCGCCCGGCCGCAACGCGTCGTGCAGCTTGCGCAGGACGGCGTCGCGGGACGGGAGGTAGAAGAGCACCAGGCGTGCGTGGACCAGGTCGAACGCGTTGCCCGGCAGGACGCCGGACACCACGTCGTGTTCCAGGACCGTGACGTTGTCGCGTTCCTCGAGCCGTGTGACGTCGATGTCGGTGACCGTCACGTGCCCGGAGGGCGCGACGACGTCGGCGAGCCAGTTCGCCACCGACCCGCCACCACCACCGACCTCGAGACAGCGCCAGCCGTCGGAGACGCCGAGCTGCTCGGCGCGGGCGTAGGTGCCCGCGTCGAGCAGGGAGCTCAGCGCGTCGAACTTCGGGTCGAGCGACTCACCTGTGTCGCCGAACAGGTACTTCCCCATTGTCCGATCATGGCAGGACGGGGGCGATCTCCTCGACAGCCTCGTCGCCGAACGCGCCGCGGATGCGGGTGAGCGCGGTGGCGCGGTCCAGGACCCACTCCTGCGTGCCGACGGTCTCGAGGACCTCGACGGCGATCAGCGAACCGAGCTGAGCAGCGCGTTCGAGGCTCAGGCCCGCGGTGACGCCCGCGAGGAACCCGGCGCGGAACCCGTCGCCGACACCGGTCGGGTCGGTCTTCGCGACCTCGGCGACCGCGGGGACGTGCAGCGAGAAACCGTCGCGGTCGACGATCTCGACGCCCTTGGCGCCGAGCGTGGTGACGCGCCTGCCGACGCGGGCGAGGACGTCGGCCTCGGTCCAGCCGGTCTTCTGCAGCAGCAGTTCCCACTCGTAGTCGTTGCTGAAGAGGTACTCGGCGCCCTCGACGAACGCGCGCGCCTGCTCCCCGTCCATGCGGGCGAGCTGCTGCGACGGGTCGACGGCGAAGGCGTAGCCGCGCTGACGGCACTCCTCGGCGTGGCGGAGCATGGCCGCGGGGTCGTCGGGGCTGATCACGACGAGCTCGAGGTCCTCGACGCGGCTCGCGATCGGCGCGAGCTCGATGTTGCGCGCCTCCGCCATCGCACCGGCGTAGAAGGACGCGATCTGGCACATGTCGTCGTCCGTGGTGCAGACGAACCGCGCGGTGTGCGCGATCTCGGACACGTAGACGCCGGACGTGTCGACGCCGTGCCGCTCCAGCCAGGACCGGTAGTCGTCGAAGTCCTTGCCGACGGCGCCGACGAGCACCGGCCGCAAGCCGAGCACACCGAGGCCGAACGCGATGTTCGCGCCGATGCCACCGCGGCGGACCACGAGGTCGTCGACCAGGAAGCTCAGCGACACGCGGTCGAGGCGCTCCGCGACCAGCTGGTCCGCGAACCGTCCCGGGAAGTGCATCAGATGGTCGGTCGCGATGCTGCCGCACACGGCTACCGGCACGTCGGCCCCTCATTTCTCTTGTTGCGCTACGTGACAACTCACCCTTGCGAGTGCAGCTGCAAAGACTACCGTTTGGTAGGGCTACCGCAGGTCAGACCGCCCGTCATACGGTCAGGGCGTGACGATTCCCGAGGCGACCACGATGAGCGAACTGATCGAGGACTGCGCGCAGCTCCCCTTCGCTCTCACCCACCCCGAGCACCCCCTTCCCGCCTCGCGCACGGCCGCGCCGTGGCAGGTCGACGAGCGGTGCGCCCACCAGGTCGAGGGCTTGGCCGAGTACGGCGTCTAGCCGCCCGTTTCGACGCGCACAGCGCGAGGCCGCGTTCCCGGTGTACGGGAACGCGGCCTCGGGCTTTGATTCGCCTTAGTGGAACGAGTCGCCGCAGGCGCAGGACCCGCCGGCGTTCGGGTTGTCGATCGTGAAGCCCTGCTTCTCGATCGTGTCCACGAAGTCGATGACGGCACCTTCGACGTACGGCGCGCTCATGCGGTCGACGGCGACCTTCATGCCGTTGAAGTCGACCATCGCGTCACCGTCGAGCGAGCGCTCGTCGAAGAACAGCTGGTAGCGCAGACCCGCGCAACCGCCGGGCTGGACGGCGATGCGCAGGTGCATGTCGTCGCGGCCCTCCTGGTCGAGAAGCGCCTTGGCCTTGACGGCGGCCGCATCGGTCAGCGTCACGCCGTGGCTGGGCGCCTGGGTGGTCGAAGCGGCATCCTGAGCGGTCGTCATGGCTCTCCTAAGAGGTCCTTTTCGGGCGGTTCACCCATCAACAACACGGGCGTGCCCCGCCTTGTTCCACTCCCATGGTTGCACAAGGTCACCCCCTGATGCCCCACGTGTCGACTGTCACGTGGACCACGCTCAAGTCAGCCGATATATCAGCGGGACCACTGGGCGGCCACGTGCCGGGCCGTTGCAACGAGACTTTTGCGGGCGTGCGCAATCGACTCTTGCACGGATCCGACGTGGTCGGAGACCGAGTAGGCCTCCTGGACGCCGGCCGCGCCCATCTCGCGGCGACCCACGCTGACCTGGCCCGCGATGGCGACGCAGGGAATGCCGCGGTCGGCCGCGCCCGAGGCGACGGCGGTGATGAGCTTGCCCCGCAGGGACTGCCAGTCGAAGCTGCCTTCCCCCGTGATGACGACGTCGGCGTCGTCGAGGGCCGCGTCGAGGCCGGTGAGCTCGCGCACCAGACCGGCGCCGGCTTGCATCGTCGCGCCCAGTGAGAGGAGCGCGGCGCCCAGGCCGCCTGCGGCTCCCGCACCTGATATATCGGATACGGGTGTGAGCACGTCCATCGCGGCGAGCTTGGCTTCGAGGCGTTCGACGGCTTCCGGGGACGCGCCCTTCTGAGGACCGAACGTGTGCGCGGCGCCGTGCGGGCCGAGGAGCGGGTTCTCCACGTCGGACGCGGCGACGAGCGAGATGCCG
>JASLAV010000655.1 GCA_030146905.1 Lentzea sp.
CCGCTCGCCACGAGGAACACGCCGTGCGCCGCGTCGTCCTCGTGGAAGAGCTGGTCTCCCGCCGTGTAGGGGATCTCGTCGAACATCGACGCGAGCGTCTCCAGCTCGGAGCCGAGCAGGGAGCCGAACAGCCTGACGCCGTGCGGATCGGCGCTCTCCCGCAGGCACGCCACCCGCCCGGCCAGCTCCTGGTCGGTGAGGTGGGTCATCCGCAGCCGCACGAACCGCAGCATCCTGTCGGTGTTGCGCGACTGGCTGCGCGACCTCCCGGCGCTCGGTGGCGTGTAGATCGACGAGTTCCCGCTGATCCGCGCGGCTTCGCGCAGGCCGGACTCGTAGGCGCTGTGCACGCAGCCCCAGTGGTACGGGTTGGTGCCCTCGCCGGCGAAGAACAGCGTGTCGCCGACCGGTTCGGCGAGCGTGGCGATGTCCTCGGACGACGAGCCGACGCCGATGCAGGTGTAGGAGCCCAACGCGTAGGGGTCTGCTGACCAGCCGGTCCGCGACACCCGCTCCGGCAGGGGCGCGTCCGTGCCGAAGATGTCGCGCACGACCGAGGTGGCGTAGTCCTCGACGTCCTCCGAGGACCAGGTCTCCGCCTCGCGGCCGAGCGACGCGCCGAGCAGCATCACCAGTACCGGTTTGCCGTGTGACTTCCACATGCTGATCACGACGGTGGGGTAGCGGTCGGTGTCGCGGCACAGGTAGCCGAAGACGTACTGGTCCCTCGGCCAGAACGGTTCGCGGTAGTGCAGCGCGATCTTGTTCAGCGTGCCGAAGCCGAGCCCGTGCGATCGCCGACCGCTTCGCCTCCGGCAGCGGCGGGTCGAACTCCACCGCCGAGGCCTTCAGCACGCCGAGCGGCAACGTCACGAGCACCTTGTCCGCCTCGAACGCACCCCGGTCCGTCGTGACGCGGCCGTTCTCGACCCGCGTGACGACGTGCCCGAGCCGGACGTCGAGCCCTTCGGCGAGTGCGTCCACGACGGACTGGTAGCCCTGGTGCAGGGTGCTGTCGCCGTAGCCGTAGACGAGGTAGCCGTCCTCCCAGTGCTTCAGCGACAGCCTGTCGGGGTCCTCCGCCGCGTCCTCGCGCAGGATGACGTTGAGGTGGTAGCGCACCGCCTGCTCGTCCTGGGTGGACAGACCGCGTTCGGCGAGGATCTGGCGCACCGCCTCACCCAGCGGCATGTCGGGGAGTTCATCCTTGCGGGCGACGGCGGCGCGGCGTTCCAGCTCGTGCAGCACCTCGTCGGCCAGTTCGAGCGTCCTGCTCTTGTACCGGTGGTTCACCGCGCGCAGGTCGGTGCCGAACAGGTCGAGGCTGTCGAAGCCACCGGTGTACGCGCTGTCCCCGCCCACGTAGCTGAACGGGATGCCCAGCTCCTCGACCAGCTCGGTGATCGGGTTGCCGTCCGTGCCGTGGATCCAGTGCGCGCCCAGGTCGACCCCGTGCTCGTCGGTCCAGATCCTCCCGCCGACCCTGTCCCGCGCCTCCAGGACGGTGACGGCGTGGCCCTGGTCGCGCAACGCGCGCGCTGCGGCCAGGCCCGAGATCCCCGCACCCACGACCAGGACGCTCGGTCTGGCGTCCTCACTTCCCGATAGCACCGGCATCACTCGATTGTCGGGCCGCCGTGCGTGTCCGGACATTCCCGGATCGTGTGCTCTCGCTGAGCCGTCCGGGTTGCCCGCCGACGCCCCCCGCGGCGGTCGCCGGCGCTGCGCTCCCTGAATGAACCGGGACCACCAGGTAGTGACTTGACCACAACCGCCGGTATAACTTGTTCTCATGCGACCACAGTGAGGAAGATCACATGAACCACACAATGACGTGTGACAACGGTTTTCAGGGCTCCTCCCGCCGCGCTTTTCTCGCTGGAACAGGTTCTATTTTCGGAGCTGTCGCCCTCGGTGGCGCCACTCCGTCCGCACGAGCGTCCACTTCGATCACCGACGCGGCCGTCGTGCCTGCACTGGTCATCGGCACCGGGTACGGCGGGTGCGTGGCGGCGCTGCGCCTGGCCCAGGCAGGCGTCGACGTGCACATGGTCGAGATGGGCATGGCCTGGGACACCCCCGGCTCCGACGGCAAGATCTTCGCCAACACGACCACACCGGACCAGCGGTCCTTCTGGCTGCGCACCAGGACCAAGCAGCCGCTGAGCAACTTCCTGGGCTTCCCGATCGACAAGGCGATCCCGAAGTACACGGGCATCCTCGACGCGGAGGAGTTCGCCGGCATCACCGTCTACCAGGGCCGCGGCGTCGGTGGCGGGTCGCTCGTCAACGGCGGCATGGCCGTCACGCCGAAACGCGAGAACTTCGGCGAGATCCTGCCGACGGTCAACGCCGACGAGATGTACGGCACCTACTACCCGCGCGCCAACGCGGAACTCGGCGCCGCGCTGGTCAGACCGGCGTGGTTCGAGAGCACCGAGGCCTACCAGTACGCGAGGGTCGGCAGGAAGCACGCCCAGCGGTCGAACTTCCCGTACGTGTTCGTGCCGACCGTGTACGACTGGAACTACATGGAGCAGGAGGCCGCGGGCACCGCCACGAAGTCGGCGCTGGCGGGGGAGATCCTCTACGGCAACAACTACGGCAAGAAGTCGCTGCAGAAGACCTACCTGCCGAAGATCAGGGCGACCGGGCGCGTCACCATCTCGCCGCTGCACCGGGTCGCGTCGGTGGCGCCGGCCTCCGGCGGCTACGCGGTGGTCATCGAGCAGCTCAACACGACGGGGGACGTCGTCGCCACCAAGCAGGTGACCGCGGCCAGGGTGTTCTTCGCGGCCGGCAGCGTCGGCACGAGCAAGCTCCTGGTCAAGCTCAAGGCCATGGGCGCGTTGCCGAACCTGAACGGCGAGGTCGGCAAGGGCTGGGGCGACAACGGCAACGTCATGTGCGGCCGCGCCAACCACCTGTGGGACCCGACCGGCAAGCTGCAGTCGTCCATCCCGACGCTCGGCATCGACAACTGGGCGGCGGGCGGCGCGTTCGCGGAGGTGGCGCCGTTGCCGACGGGGATCGAGACCTACGCCTCGTTCTACCTGTCGATCACCAAGACCCCCAACCGCGCCCAGTTCTCCTGGAACGCGGCCGCCGGCAAGGTCGACCTCAGCTGGCAGACGGCGTGGAAGGAGGTCTCGATCAACGCCGCGAAGAGCATCTTCGACAAGATCAACGCGAAGGAGGGGACGATCTACCGGACCGACCTCTTCGGCGTCCACAAGATCTGGGGCGACCACCTGACGTACCACCCGCTCGGTGGCGCGGTCCTCAACAGGGCCACCGACAACTACGGCCGCCTGCACGGCTACCCGGGCCTCTACGTGATCGACGGCTCGCTGATCCCCGGCACCACCGTGGTGAACCCGTTCGTCACGATCACGGCGCTGGCGGAGCGGAACATCGAGAAGATCATCGCCACCGACCTGTGACGACCGTCCGGTGTGGACCGCGCCGTCGTCAGAACTTCGGCAGCACGCACATGGCGTCGAGGCCGAAGACGCGGTTCAGCCTGCCGAACGCGAGCCACGCCCCGATGCTCATCGTCAGCTCCACGACCTCCGCCTGGCTGTAGTGCTCCGCCATGCGGGACCAGAACTCCTCGTCGAGGCCGTGGTGGTCCAGTGCGTACCGCTCGGCGTACTCGGCGGCCAGCCTCGCGCGGTCGTCGAACGCGTCGGTCGTGCGCCACTGGGTCACCGCGTCGATGAAGCCGTCCTCGACCTTCTCGCCGTCCCGCTCGGTGCGCCAGTCCAGACAGAACAGGCAGCCGTTGATCTGGGCGATCCGCAGCCGCGCCGCCTCGAACTCGCGCAGCCCCAGCGTGGTGTGCTGGTACACGGCCAGCGAGAGGCCGGCGGCGGCGACGCCGATGCCGGGCACCATCTCGCCCCACACGTACCCGATCGGGTCCTTGCCCTCGGGAATGTCGATGTTCATCCCTTGCTCCTCCCGAGCTTCCCGGCGACGGGCCGCAGCGGAACGTCGAGTGCGTCGTAGAGACCGGGCTCGGCCTCGGTGAGCCAGTCGATGGCGTTGACGATGCGGCCGACCGCGGTGGCGTTGCCGCCCGCCGAACGGTTTTCTCCCTCGTCCACTGCCTCGACCGAGACCTCGATGCGCGGCCGTCCCTCGATGATCACCTTGTGCGCGCCGTCGCCGGAGGGCGGCATCGGCCAGTCCGTCGCGCAGGAGGCGTGGATGCGCGTGACGTGCTCGATGACGATGAGCGGCTCGCCGCCGACGACGCCCTGCACCTCGAACCGGATCGCGCCCTGCGTGCCCGCCTCGAACTCGCCCATGGTCCTGGTCGTCACGGTCTCGTCGAGCGCGCGCCGGTCGACGGTCTCGCGGATCTCGTCGACCTCGACGCCCAGCGCCCTGGCCATCAGCCTGATCTGCCCGCCCCACACCATGGTCGGCACGGTCGGCATGAGC
>JASLAV010000712.1 GCA_030146905.1 Lentzea sp.
CCGGCCAGGAGTCCTCGGCCCCTGCCTCCACGCCGCCGATCAGGATGTTGGGCCGCAGCCGCCGGACGTCGACACCGGCGGCCGCCACCTGACCATCGGTGGCGACCAGGACGTTGAGCACGTCGAACCGCTCCGGCCCGGCGTAGCGGGTCAGCCGGCCGCCGTGCGGCACCACCTTCTCGTGCGCCTGCCGGCTGTCCCAGGGATGTCCGTCCACCAAAGGCCCGTCGGGCCCGGTGGACGCGGGGATCGTGAGCAGCCCGTACCGGGTGCGCCCGGTCAGGACGCCGCGCGGACCCCGCACGTGCACCAGCCGGTCGCCCGCGACGCCGTCGGACGTGAACTCCGCCGACTCCAGGGGTTCGCCGCCCAGCGACTTCACCGGATACCGCCACAACGCTTCGACGTGCATCGCAGTCACTCCGCCGGGATCTCGCAGGTCGACGCGGGGTCGATGCGCCTGTTCTCGAAGGCGATCTTCACGTCGTTGATGCTCGCCTCACGCCGCGACATCAGGCCGGAGTCGGCGAACTCCCAGTTCTCGTTGCCGTAGCTGCGCCACCACTGGCCCTCGTCGTCGTGCCACTCGTACTGGAAGCGCACGGCGATGCGGTTGCCGCCGAACGCCCACAGCGACTTGCGCAGCACGTACTCGTGCTCGCGCTCCCACTTGCGGGTCAGGAACGCGACGATCTCGCCGGTGCCGCGGACGAACTCCGACCTGTTGCGCCACACCGAGTCCGGTGTGTAGGCGCCGGCGACGCGCTGCGGGTCGCGGGTGTTCCAGGCGTCCTGGGCGGCTTGGACCTTGAGGCGGGCGGTCTCGGCGTCGAACGGGGGTGCGAGTGTCACGACGGTCCTTTCCAACGGTTACGCGATGCCGCAAACGTTAGAACGGAAGTCTAATGGATGCAAGCCTGTGTTACCGTTAGTCGTGCTGACGCCCGACGAGCCCCGTCCGGTCCTGCTGATGAACACCATCTGGGCCAGCAGGTCGCAGCTGCACGACGACCTCACCGCGGTCGGCGGACTCCGCGACTTCCTCGGTGTGCCGGCGGACCAGGGCGACCTCGTGGCGTTCCGCGCGTTGCGGCAGGCGCTGAGGGACCTCGCGGGCGTGCTCACCGAGGACACGCGTGCGGTCGCGCAGGACCGCGATCTCGAACGCGCGGTGGCCGAGGTCAACCGTGCGGCCAAGAGCGCGCCGCAGTGGCCGCAGCTGGCGGTGGAGAACGGGGAACTGTTGCGGCACAGCGAAAGCGAGGGCTCGCTCGCGGACAGGGCACGCGCCTCGATCGCGGCGGAGGCCGTCGCGCTGTTCACCGGGGAGGACCGCGTCCTGTTGCGCGCCTGCTACGCGCCGGGCTGCGTGCTGTACTTCGTTAAGGACCACCCGCGCCGCGAATGGTGCTCGCCGTCGTGCGGCAACAGGGTTCGCGCCGCACGCCACTACCGGCGCAATCGGGGGTGAACTCCCTGGTCCGAACGGGTTTTCCTGTTCGAAGGGCCTACACATGAGCCGCCGTCGTTCCGATAACCCGGGAACATAGGCGCATTTTGTGTGTGGTGGTGATCCGCGATGTCCCGAGAATTCGTGCCAGGTCACGACATCAGCTATCACCTCGTCTGTTTCGACGAGACCGGCGACGAGCGGGGGCGCGAGAGCGCGGACGTCCTGTACGACGCCCGCCGCGGCGTCACCGACGTGTTCTTCTTCATCCACGGGTGGAACGGCGACGTGTCGGCCGCCCGTCGGCAGTACGGGCGGTGGGTCGCGACGATGGCCGGCTGCCGCGACGAACGTGAAGCGGCGCACCGGATTCCCGGTGGCTTCAAGTCCCTGCTCGTCGGGCTGCACTGGCCGTCGAAGGCGTGGGGCGACGAGGACGTGCGGTCCGACGAGTTCATCAAGGCCCAGGCGCGACGGCTCGGCGGAGGTGCCGGTCGCACGGCCGCCGTGCGCACGATCGTCGAGGCGGCGCGGGAACACCCGTGCCGGATGTCGCCCGCGGTCAGGCAGGCCTACGACTACCTGGAGAGCTCGGTTCCCGACCTGCCGGGTGAGGACGGGATGCCGTTCGACGCCGAGCAGCTCTACCGGGCCTGCCTGGAGGACCCGGCGCTCGGCGGGATCCTGTCACCGTTGCGGGTGCTGACGTTCTGGAAGATGAAACGGCGCGCGAGGGTGTTCGGTGAGAGCGGTGCCGCGCGCATCGCCCGTGAGGTCGCCCAAGCCGCCCCGGACGCCCGCATCCACCTGATGGGCCACAGCTTCGGCTGCATCACCGCGACCGCCATGGCCAACGTCGTGCCGGCCGCGACGCTGACCCTGGTCCAGGGCGCCATGTCGCTGTGGTCGTTCGCGGAACGGCTGCCGGGCCAGTCCGGCTCCGGCTACTTCAGGGGAGTGCTCGGCAGGGTGCCGGGCCCGATCGTCGTGACCACGTCGTCGAACGACCACGCCATCGGCCGGTTCTACCCGCTGGCCGCGCGGTCGGGCCGTCAGGTCGACCTGGACGAGTACCCGAAGTACGGCGGTCTCGGCTCGCACGGCGTGCAGGGCACCTACGCCCACGGTCACAAGATCGACTCTCCCGGTGAGCTGACCGGGGGAGCGGTGCACAACGTCGACTGCTCGTCGGTG